>JALUZX010000504.1 GCA_027011425.1 Planctomycetota bacterium | reverse complement strand
CTCCCAGGAGGAGAAGAAAGAGGAAAAACCGCAGAGTCCAGGTTCCGGGGGGTCCCATGGCCCCATGGTGGCGTCCCGCCCTCGCCGAGGGAAGGGAACTCTCCCGCCGGGAAGCCCCAAAAAGGGTGGCAAGGCCAGGCCCGGGCGGTGGACGGAAGCCCGCGAATCAGAGACAATCCCGGCCTTCCCACCATGCGCGCGCCCGTAGCTCAGTTGGACAGAGCGGCGGACTTCTAATCCGCGGGTCGGGGGTTCGAATC
This sequence comes from Planctomycetota bacterium, assembly GCA_027011425.1. Classification (GTDB taxonomy): domain Bacteria; phylum Planctomycetota; class UBA1135; order UBA1135; family JALUZX01; genus JALUZX01. The sequence continues at coordinate 7,652 of JALUZX010000504.1, read as the reverse complement.
CCTCCGGGCGTGCCAACTCCAAGCCCTTGGTTTCCAAGGACTTCCAGGCATCACCCTCTTGCGGGGAAGGGCCTTCCAAGGCCCCGGAGTGTAGGTAGAAATACCTACAAATTCTCCCAACTACCTACATCCCGGGAAGATGGGACAAGGAGGTCAGGATGCCTGGAACCGGCCAAACCAAGTTCTCCCCCCGCCTCCCCAAGTTGGGACGGCACATGTAGCCGGGCTTTTCGGTCTCGTTCACAAACCAAAGAATCGTCCTGCAAGAACACAGGGCGGTGCAGGCGAAGAAAGGCATCCCAGGCAAGCATTTTTTTTACCATGAGGCTTTACCCCTGCATACAACTAGCAGGATTTCCGTTAAATCTTTATAACGAACCTACTAATGCCGGGAGGGACTTCAAACTCGCGATTCGTTTTACCTGTCAGGACACAGGCTTTCAGGATGCCCCGGGGCACATCATGAAACCGGAAAATCCCCTTGCCCAAACCCTGCCCGCCGAAAGTTCTTTTTAACGAAAAAAGAATTACGCGGCATGAAATATTTCTACCCCCAGAATCGACTACTTCAATCCGGACATCTCTCCCTCGTTCCAGGATGATTCTGCTTTCTGACTGCAGGCCCGACCCCGACAATTCCCGATCCACATAACCTTCCGCAGAGACCCGCACACAAGGGACAGGTCCAAAGAAAGGGCCAAGGTGAAATTTTCCGTCCACCCCCAAAGCAATGGGCTCGGCCATTCCGTCCCCAAGCTGAAGGCGGGCCCCGGAGACAGGTTTACCGTCAGGCGACACAACCCGACCGACAATTTCACGGGGTGGACCCTCGAGGAAAAACCTTACCAGCTGTTTCTTTCCTGGTTCAAGGATAACATTCCGCATTCCTAAAAAGGTTCCGAATTTATCCTCCAGGCGAATTCTAATGGGAATTTTTTTTGCATTAACCATTTGAAAGCCGGCCGGTATGCCTCCCACCCAACGAAGCTTCTGTGTCGGCGGCAATTCATAAGAGAGTTCACTCATTTTCCCATCGAACGAACTTGAAACAGGTGACGGCCATTCCCCCAGAATAGACCCCATTGCGGATTCGATTTTTGCGGGCGACATACTACCGGGCAAAACCAGAACCACACGCAACGTCTTTCGGCACGAGGGAATAGGCGGCATAACCGCCACTTCCAATACGCTCGATGGCAACATGACGACCCGGACAGAATCGGGAAGGTCCTTGGGTAGATCCACCCAAATGGGCTGCTTGGAATCGGCGACAATGAGGACCTTCTCGCCGGGGGCGACCAACAACTTTGCCCGGCCGTCGAGATCAGAAACCGACCTTTCCCCATTATTTGAAAGCACAATGGCTCCATGCACAGGGCGTAAGGATTGGTCGTCGACGATGAAGGCGACTTCCCGGCAATACCGCAATGGAAGAACGAGCGGTTTTTTTTCAGGAAGCTTCAGGATCGCTTGCTCGGCAAGGATTCTTCCATTACCAAGCTCTTCAACGCGAATTCGGAGTCTATTCCAGAGAGGAACCGGTAGATCCAAAGAGAAAAGCTTGCCCTCAACCCCATCCACGCTTGCAATGGAACGCCCCCCTGACACCAAGTCGGCCTCGAGGTGGAGCCTGATGGCTTTTCCCCGCAGGAACTCCTCTTGAGCTCTAGGCAGGACTTCAAGGTTTTTCACCCGTTTGATTTCGAGTTTGACTGAAAGATCGGGCACTTGAACCGTGCAGCGCGCTTCATTTGTTTGAACAAACCTGAAACCAATTGGTAATCGAATCTCAAACCTTGCCTCCGGGAGATGTCGAAGTTGGAAGCGACCATCAGGCAAAACTGGAAGAGGAAGCGCCTTTTTCCTCCATACTCCACCAGGAGTTTTCACAGCAGGTGGCCCTACGAGAACCGGAGGAAACAGAGGATAGTAGTTTTTAACAGTCCCGCGAATTACTGGGCTCGGGAGGATAATATCGCCATCATCAATCGACCATGGGCGGGACCAGGGGATCTGGCCTTTTTCATAGAGAGTGATACGCGTTGTCTTTTCAGGGGCTCCGAAAACGAAACCATCTTCGTTGCTTCGAGCTTCTAAAGCCAATACCGGTGGCTTACCTTTACCATCCACCCAGAACCTTATTCGAATATTGGGAATCGGGTCACCCGATTTTTCCAAAACCCTGAACACGCCATCAGGCGCAATGAGAGAACGGCTGCAACATGAAGGAGAATGATGCCCGGAAACCGGGGCGGGGCGCTTTTGGCCGGAAGCCCGCAGTGGGGGAAAAGACCTGACGAAAGGCAGGAAATACGGCTCTTGGAAGCAAAGGAAAAACACAATGGAAAGGATAACGCTTGCGAAAAGGAAGGCACGAATGTTCCGCAGATTATGCATAGGGAGAATGTTCTATCTTTATTTCCACTACAAACCTGGCGGACAAAACTTGAGAACCAATCCTGTCGCCTCCTCCGGCGCTCCCCCCTACCCGCCCCGGGCGACTTCGTCGCGGAGGACGCCGATGAAGGGAAGGTTCCGGTATTTTTCGTTGTAGTCCATGCCGTAGCCCACGACGAACTCGTCGGGGATGATGAACCCTCTGTAGTCGATCTCCAGGTCCACTTCCCGCCTGGCGGGCTTGTCGGTGAGGGTCACGAGCCGGACGGACCTGGGGCGCAGGTGGGCGTGGATCCGCTCCAGGAAACCTTTCATCTGGTTTCCCGTGTCCACGATGTCCTCCACGATGAGCAGGTCTTTTCCTGTAACGTCGTTTTTTAGGGGCAGGGTGGTCCGCCCTTCGCCGGTGGAACGGTCCCCCACGTAGCTGGAGATGCGGATGGCGTCGAACTCGACGTATTCGTTGTCGATGAGGTAGGCCAGCTCGGAGGAGAACTTCTGGGCGCCCTGGAGGACCGTGACGATCACGAGCCCCCGGGAGTCGCGGTAGTCCTGGGTGATCTGCCTGGCCAGGAAGCGGATCCTCCTTTGGATGATGTCGCCCGGGATGAGGATGTACTTGATCTTCCGCCGGACCCAGTTGAGTTCGATGGAATCGGGGGTCTCCCGGTAGCTTCCGTCACGGACGTCGATGGGACGGGTGAAATCCTTGACCATTCTCCAAGCGCGCCTTTCTTTTCCGCCTCTTGGCGGTCATTCCTTTTCCGGGAGCCCCGCTTCCGCCAGGGCTCTCCCCAGGAGGGAGGCCAGGCCGAGAGCCTCGGCCCGGCCGGCGATCCACTCCAAGTCCAGGGACCCGCCGAGAACCTTCAGGATTCCCATGACGTCCCTCCACTGCCTGTCGGAAACACCGCCTCCCTCCTCGTACCAGATCAATTTCTGCAACACCGTGTCTTCGGGGGATGACACGTAGATCTCTCCCTCTCCCCCGGGAAGGACGACTTTCCTTCTCCGCCGGAACTGGCCGTCCGGGTCGGTTCCCCGGGAAGGTGGGAAGATGTCCACCTTGGTCATGGAGGGGAGGTGGATGATGTTGAATTCCCCCCCCCTCTCCACGAATTCCCGGGCCCCATCGGGATCGGCGTAGAACTCCTCTCCCAGGGCCCGGAAGAAAGGCCCCACCGTCGAGGGATCAAGTGCTGCCACCAGATCCACGTCCAAGGTGGTCCGGGGCTCCCCGTAGAGGGAACTCGCCAGGGATCCCCCCAGGAGCCAGGGCACCCCCAGGTCCTCCAGGATTCTTCCCACCCTGGCGGCCAGAGCGAGGGGAGAGGGAAGGGAAGGACCTGTCACCATCCCTCCTTTTCGGGGTCCCAGCCGAAAGCCCGGATCATGAGTTCCCTGGGAATCCGGAGAGCCCCCAATCTTAGCCGGATCTCCTCCTCCCCCGCCTCCGGGTGGCGGAGCTTCACCCCTTCCAGGGCCATGGCCCAGGCGGCCCGGTGAAGGGCCTCGATCGTCCCGGCCTTTTGGCTGAGAGACATCCGCCCGAGTCCCTCGACCCAGACCTTCTCCGCCTGGGGACGGGTGTCCCGCGCCAGGGGCTTGGGTCGTCTGGGGTGGTCCTTCCCTGAATCTGCCATAGCCGGCATTTTATCCCGAACGGGCGCATCCCCCAGGAGAACCTTCCGGGCTCCACGGAAGGACTTCCTTGGCAAAAAGCCCCCCATAGGTCAACCAGGCGGGACGCGATCGGTCATTGGGCCGATTTCCTACCCGTATCGGCCTCATGGCCGATTTTCTCCTGTTTTTTTCTTCTTCTCTACCTTAGTCTCGGGGCCTATGAACTCATCCCAACACACCAAGGGCCGGGGGGCTTCAAACCTTCCTCCGATGATCTGGGCGGTCGTTGCCGACTTGGAGGGCTCACGCCACATACTGAACCGGGAAGGATTTGCAAAACGATTGGAAGAAGTTCTGACAGAACTAGGACAAGGCGCCGAAGCGGGGAAAAACGAATGGATCGCTCCATTGGAGTCCACCCGGGGCCTGGATGAATTGTCCGGAGCCGTCCTCAAGCCCGGCCCCGCCCTTCGGGCATACTTCCATTTGAACCGGAGTTTGTGGCCCCACCGCTTCCGTTTCGCCCTGGGCCGGGGCCGAATAGACGTGGGACTGGAAAGCGGACAGGCGGGATCCATGGACGGCCCTGCGTTCCACCTTGCGGCCGACGCACTGGACAGGGCGAAAAAAGAAGGGAAACCTCTCGCTATCGCCGCCCGGGGGGCCCCGGATTCAGCTCTGGCCTTGGCCGAGAGTTGCGCCGGTTTGCATGCATCCTGTGTTCTTGCCTGGACTCCAAGGCAGGCCGCCGTGGTCTCAGCCTGGTTGCGAACACGCAACCAAAAAAGTGTGGCCGCATCTCTCGGGGTGACCCAGTCCACGATATCGGAGATCCTGGCCAAAGCGCGGCTCAAAACCATCATGAAAGCCGAACGGGACCTCTCCGCGTTCCTGGACTGGATTGATGAAAATCTTCCGGGGGAATAGCAAAATGCTCCCTTCATCCAAAGCCCTCTTCCCGACATGGCCTGTAATAATTCTGGTCACCGGCGGCTATGCCCTGACTTTGCTCCTCAGCGGCGTTTGGGTCCGCTTTTTTTGCTCCCGTCCGAGAAAAACCGCTGGACCCAAGGAAGGCCGGCCTCGTTTCGAGCCAAGCACGGTAATCGGGAAATGCGAAAATATCCTTGCTCTTACATTCATCCTTGCCGGTGAGACAACTGGATTGGCGCTGATCTTCGCCGCCAAGTCTCTCGTCCGCAGCGACAAGATCCGTGAAGAAGCGGGGTTTTACCTGGGCGGCACTCTTGTCAACCTTGTCTGGTCGGTCTAAATGGGCTTCGCCATCCGCCTCGGAGTGACGGCCTTGTCTTGATCAAGCCGCCTCCTCCATCCGGGGATCCTTTTCTCTTGAGCCGACCCTTCCTCCTCCCTACCTTTTGCCGACAAGCCCTGCGCCTGGTCCCGTCTCTTTTCCCAAGAGAAAGGCGAGCCCCGTGTCCACGCTTCAAACCGTCGACTGGCTCATCATCGCCGGCTACTTCGCCCTGATCCTGGGCCTGGCCTGGTGGGTCATCAAGAAAGGCCAGAAGACCTCCACGGACTACTTCCTGGCCGGCCGCCACCTGGGCTGGTTCATCGTGGGGGCCTCCATCTTCGCCTCCAACATCGGCTCGGAACACCTGGTGGGCCTGGCCGGGTCCGGGGCCACCGACGGGGTGGCCATGGCCCATTACGAACTCCACGCCTGGTGCCTCCTGGTGCTCGGCTGGGTGATGGTCCCCTTCTACATGCGGTCCAAGGTCTTCACCATGCCGGAGTTCCTGGAGAGGCGCTTCTCCCCGGCGGCCCGGACGGTCCTCTCCCTCATCTCGCTGGTCGCCTACGTTCTCACCAAGATCGCCGTGGGGATCTTCGCCGGCGGGATCGTCTTCAGCGTCCTCCTCCCCGACGTGAGCCTCTTCGGCATGGACAGCTTCTGGGTGGGCTCCATCCTGGTGATCCTCTTCACGGGAATCTACACCATCCTTGGAGGGCTCCGGGCCGTGGCCTACACCGAAACGGTCCAGACCATCATCCTCGTGCTGGGATCCGTTCTCGTGACCATCTTCGGCCTCCACGCCCTGGGAGGCTGGAGCGAGCTGAGGGCCATCGCCGGCTCGGAGATGTTCAACCTCTGGAAGCCCCTGGTCCCCCACGGGATGGCCTCCACCTGGGCGCCCGTCAAGGAAGCGGGCAGGATGGCCTGGTATTTCAACGACAACTATCCCTGGCTGGGCATGCTGTTTTGCGCCCCCATCATCGGGCTCTGGTACTGGACCACCGACCAGTATATCGTCCAACGCGCCCTGGGCGCCCCGGGCGAAAGGGAGGCCCGCCGGGGCTCGATCGCCGCGGCCTTCCTCAAGCTCCTGCCGGTCTTCATCTTCATCATCCCGGGCATCATCTGCTTCGCCCTGGCCAAGACGGCCCGGATCCCCGTCCTCCACCAGGAACTCTTCGGCGGGGGCAACGCCATCATCCGCGACCAGGCCCAGAAGGCCTTTCCCCTGCTGGTGGCCCACGTCCTCCCCGCCGGGGTGAGGGGCATCGTGGTGGCGGGTCTCCTGGCGGCCTTGATGAGTTCCCTGGCGGGGGTCTTCAACGCCAGCTCCACCCTCTTCACCATGGACTTCTATTCCCGGCTCCGCCCCGGGGCCTCCCAGCAGCAGCTGGTCTGGATCGGAAGGGTCGCCACGGGGGTGATGGTGCTCATCGGCCTGGCCTGGATCCCCGTGATCCAGGGCGGAAAAGGGCTCTACGACTACCTCCAGGGGGTCCAGGCCTACCTGGCGCCCCCCATCTTCGTTGTCTTCTTCCTGGGGGTATTCAGCAAGCGGATGAACGCCAAGGGCTGCCTGGCGGCCCTGGTCACGGGGTTCGCCCTGGGGATCTTCCGCCTGGCCGTGGACACCCCGGTCAAGCTCTTCCACGCCAAGTACGCCGAGGGCTCTTTCTTCTGGATCGTGAACCACATCTTCTTCCAGTATTACAGCCTCCTGATCTTCCTGGTCAGCGTGGCCGTCATGGTCGTCGTCAGCAAGCTCACCGCCGAGCCCCCCTACGAGAAGATCCAGGGCCTGACCTTCGCCACCACCACGGAGGAACAAAAGAGGGAATCCCGGGCCACCTGGTCCTGGGGGGACGTGGTGGCCTCGGTGCTGGTGATCCTGGGAATCCTGGCGGCCTACCTCTACTTCACGGGCTGAGCCCGGAGCTTGGCCAGGGCCGCCTCCAATTGCGGATCTCCGGGATTCTCTGAGATGGCCTTCTCCAGGAAGGCCCTGGCCTGGGCGGGCGGCAGGATCCCCGGGGCGAGCAGAGCCAGGTCCTTGCGGGGGCACCAGGGGAGATAGGACTCCAGGCCCCGGCGCAGGATCTCCCGCTTCGCTCCGGCGGCCTTCAGGGCCGAGCAGACCCGGGCGGCGGCGCCCGGTTCGATCCGGCCCTTCTCGAAGAGCGGCCCCAGCAAGGGAAAGGCCCACTCCTTCTTTCCCGCCTGGAGGGCGGCCTCTCCCAGGTCTTCCAGGAGGGAGGCGTTTTCCTTCCCCGCGAGGGAGAGGGCCCGGTCCCAGGTCTCCCTCCCTTTCTTCAGCTTACCCGAGCGAACCAGCTCCACTGCCAGGTTCCCCAAAAAGCGGGCCGCCCACGCC
>JALUZX010000503.1 GCA_027011425.1 Planctomycetota bacterium | reverse complement strand
TCCCACCCCAACATCCCAGGCTCCGCCGGGAATGCCAAGGCCTGGATTCGCCTTGCATCCCCACTTCGCCCCCCCAAGAATCCGGGGCCCATGAGCGACTCCCCGGTGGTGATCATCCACAACCCCATCGCAGGATCGGGCAAGGCCTCCCACCTGGCCCGGGAGCTGGAGTCTTCCCTGGAGGCACGGGACATCCCCGCACGCCTGGAGCCCACCCGGAAGGCCGGGGACGGAACCCGGATCGCCGCGGAATGGGAGGAAAAGTGCAGAGTTCTCTTCGTGGTCGGCGGCGACGGCACCGTCCGGGAAGTCATCCAGGGACTCCAGCGGTTTCAGACGCCCCTTGCCACCCTCCCTGCGGGAACGAGCAACGTCCTCGCCATGGAGCTGAACCTGCCCAGGGAACCGGAAAAGGCGGCGCGCCTGGCCCAGGAAGGGGCATTGACCCACCTGGACGTCATGGAACTCCACCGCAAGGGGGCAGACCCGCTGAGAAGTCTCCTATTCGCGGGGGCGGGTTTCGACGCGGATGTGGTCCACCGCGTGGCCCGAAGGAGGAAGAAGACCCTCGAGGCGAAGGGAAAGGGGAACATCACCAAGCTCTCCTACCTGGTCCCGGCAATCCAGGCCTGGTTCCGGATCCCCGAACCTTCCCTGCGGGTCGTCCTGGACGGATCCCCCCTGGAAGGCGGGCCCTGGGGCTGGGTGCTCGTGACCAACATCGCGTCCTTCGGGGGTCTCTTTCACCTGGGCCCCGGGATCCATCCCGGCGACGGAATCCTGGACGTGCTGGCCCTCCCGGCGGGCACCCCGGCCCAGATCCTCCGCTATGGCCTGGCGGGATTCTTCCGGGTCCTGCCCAGGGTCAAGGGCTTGAGGCGGGCCAAGGCCAAAAGGCAAGTCCGCATCGAGGGAAAGGGCGGGATCCCGGTGCAGGTGGACGGGGACGAGGGCGGATTCACTCCATTGACGGTCAAACGATTGAAGTTCAGGGTTCCATTCCTGGTCCCGGCGGGAAAAGAGATCCGGAAGGAGGCTTCCCCATGAAGAGAACGGCCTTCCCTGTGAAAGTGGGTCCGGTGGAAATCGGGCCGGGCAGGCCCCTGGCCCTGGTTGCCGGCCCCTGCGTGATCGAAAGCAGGGACCATGCCCTTTTTACGGCAGAGAGAATTTTTGAAACCGCCCGGAGGCTCGGCGTCCCTTTCATATACAAGAGTTCCTTCGACAAGGCGAACCGGACCTCCATCCGCTCCGAGCGCGGGCCGGGGATGGAGAAGGGCCTTGGGATCCTTCTTGCCGTCAAAGAAGCCCTGGGCGTCCCGGTGACCACGGACTTCCACCTGCCCTCCCAGGCGAAGCCCGCGGCGGAAGTGGTCGATCTCCTCCAGGTCCCGGCTTTCCTTTGCAGGCAAACCGACCTGGTCACCGCCGCGGCCAGGACGGGAAAACCCGTCAACATCAAAAAGGGCCAGTTCCTGGCGCCCTGGGAGGCCGGGCCCGTCCTGGAAAAAGCCCGGGAGGCCGGCGCAGCTGGGGTGCTCCTCACCGAGAGGGGGACATCCTTCGGATACAACCGCCTGGTGGTGGACATGGCCGGCATCGCCGAACTCCTGGCCATGGACGCCCCTGTGGTCTTCGACGGGACCCATTCGGTCCAGCTCCCGGGGGCGCTGGGTTCCTCCACGGGCGGAAGGCGCGAGATGGTTCCTCCCCTCTGCCGGGCCGCCGTGGCCGTCGGCGTGGACGCCCTCTTTCTCGAAACCCACGAGGATCCGGACCGGGCCCCCTCGGACGGGCCCAACATGCTCCCCCTGGACCGGCTCGAGCCGCTCCTCCGGGACTGCCTGGCCGTCCGGGAAGCCCTCTCTTCGTAAGGGACGCCGGCCCCGCTTCTGTTTTCTGTTTTCGGGATAGAGGTTTTTCAATTTTCCAACAATACGAGGTTGACAAGCCTCTTCCTTGACTCGGTGGGTGCGTCGGAACTGGACAAGACTTTTGTCGCGTCTGTCAAACAGTGCCCTTTTCAAGTTGTGCGCAAGGTAAAGGCCCCAAACCGGCCCGGTCAGCCCCAGGAGAGGGGTTGGGGGTCAGCCCCGCCGTATACCCTCGCCGCGCCGCCCCGCACCCTCCTTTAGGAGGGGGCGGCGCGGCGAGGGGAGGAGGCGGGGCGGGCCCCAGCCGGCACCCGAGCCCGCCGTTCCCGGCTGAATGCCGAC
>JALUZX010000502.1 GCA_027011425.1 Planctomycetota bacterium | reverse complement strand
GGTGGGAAGGGAAATTCTCCGGGAGCGGGGCGCGGCCCAGGGCCTCTTGGAGAGGATAGGCTGAAGAGATGCAGAGGGGTGATTCGAACATGGCGGACGAAAGCTACAAAGCCAGGGAAGACGTGGTGATGGCGGACCTGGGCGGAGGGGAGACGGCCCTTCTGGACCAGTCCACCATGCGCTACTTCACCTTGAACGAGACGGGGCGTGTCATTTGGGATCACCTCAAGGAAGGAGCTTCGATCCCGAAGATCGTGGAAGCCCTGGTCGAGGCTTTCGAAGTCACTCCCGAGGAGGCCGGCCAAAGCGCCAGGGAATTCCTGGAGGATCTCCTCTCGGAGGGCCTGATCCACAGGTCCTGAACAGCCCTCCCTCTGTTCCATTTCGATCCCGGATCCGCTTTCCCCCGGGTTTTTTTCCCCGCCTGAAAAGAGGGATGGGGATAGTGTTCTGCTGGAGATCGTCGAGCAGGCAGGGATGGGGAGCCGGGTAAACCGGATGAGGAACGAGGGAGAGCCAGGATGATGGAAAAGGAAGAAAGAGCGGAAAAGAGGGAAGCCCGCAAGCCCTTCGAAAGGCCCGCCTTGCGCCGGGCCGGGGATTGGAGCCTCAGGAGCAGGACGGCCGGCTGGGGAGGACACCACCACCACAGCGGCGGATTCGGCGGCGGGTTCAGCACGGCCGGCCCCGGGAGCTGGGGCGGAGCGGACGGAGGGTCCTGATCCGGGATCAGGTCCCGGCCCGAACCGCGTTTACGAGAGCCCGGTAGTGCTCGAGAGGGGTCCGCAGTCCCACTTCGCACCCGGTGCTCAGGATGAAGGGGCGCCCCTTGCAGGCATCCACCGCCTGCAAGGCGGCCTCCCGTATTTTTTCCTCCGGACCCGAGAGAAGGAGGGCCGGGTCCAGGTTGCCTTGGATTACGATTCCCTCCGGGACCTCCGAGGCGGCCCGTTTCATGTCCACGGCGTGGTCCAGTTCCAGGATGCGGGGCCCCGTTTCGGCCATGTCCGGGAGAATGGGGGTTGTGCGCCCGCAGATGTGGAGGGATGGGATCTTCCCGAGTTCTCCGGCGATCGCGCCCATTAGGGAGGAGAGGGGGCCCTTGGCGAAACGCCTGAACATGGGGGGGCTGATCACGCTGGAGGAGGCCAGGGGATCGGCCACGACCAGCACGTCCGCCCCTGCCTCGGCCCGGCTTTTGGCGAAACGGAAACAGGCCTCCCCGGCCTTGCCGGCGATCCCCTTCACCAGGTCCGGATCCTGGGCGGTCTCCAGGAGGAGCCGGTCCGACTCCAGGAGGAGGCCCGCCAGGGTGAAAGGACCGGGAACGTAGGCGAAGACCAGGTGGGTCCCCCCCACCTTTTCCTGGATGATCCGGGCCACCTCGGCGTGGAGGGCCACCCCCGGGTCCCGGTCCACCCGCCCCGGATCCACCAGGCTCGGGTCGGGCGGGTCCCCGGCAAGCAGGGGCCGGTCCACGGAGGGCACGTCGTCGGGGGGATCGGAGAGGCCGCATCCAAGCGCCGCGGCCACGAGGTTGAAGCTCGATTCCCAGCCCGCGTAGATCCCGTCGTATCCGCATTTCTCCAGGGCTTCCAGGAGACAGCGGGCCATGAGTGCCGCGTCGTGGCGGGCTTCCCGGACGGGGATCCCGGCCAGGTGGGCCGTGGAGAAGGTGGCCATGGGAAGGACAGGAGGAGGGGAGAGAGGATTTCCCTCCAGGAGGGAGAGGAGCTTTTCCCTGGGTGTCATTTCTAAACGGCCTTTCTTGCAGGTTCCGCGCGAGGTTCCTTTTTTGGAGGCGATTGGGTAGGAAAGAAGGCTAGATTATTGCTTCTTTACTCCCATACCTTTCCACCTTGAAAGGAGCAATGGACCCATGGCAAGTCTTTTCGAACAGCTGGCCCGGGCCGTGATCGATGGAAACAACAAGGTCACCCCCCAGTTGGTGTCCCAGGCCTTCCAGGAAGGGATTTCCGCCGAGGACGTCCTCAACAAGGGGCTCCTCGCGGGGATGGAGGAAGTGGGCCGGCTTTTCAAGGCCGAGGAGTATTACGTGCCCGAGGTCCTTCTCAGCGCCCGGGCCATGCGGGCGGCCATGGAAGTCCTGAGACCGGCCCTGGTGAAATCCGGCGTGGAGCCCAAGGGAAGGGTGGCCCTGGGCACGGTCAAGGGGGACCTCCACGACATCGGCAAGGACCTGGTGGGCATGATGCTCGAGGGCGGCGGTTACCAGGTGAAGGACCTGGGAAGGGACGTGGCCCCCAGGGATTTCGTGGAGGCGGCGCTCTCGGGAGAGGTCCAGGTGGTGGGCCTCTCGGCCCTTCTCACGACCACGATGGAGAATATGCGGGCCACCATCAAGGCTCTCGAGGAGAGCGGGGCCCGGGAAAAGGTGAAGGTCATCGTGGGCGGCGCGCCCGTGACGGAAGCCTACGCGGAGGAAATCGGGGCCGACGGATACGGCGAGGACGCCGTCTCCGCCCTGGAGAAGGTCAAGGAGTTGATCGGCGCCTGAAAAAGGAAGCGCGCGGAAGGCGGGACGGGAAAAACGAGAGGAATCCATGGCCAAGGATCTGGACTTCAAAGCGATCGACGTGAAATGGCAGGAACGGTGGAGGGAGTCGGGCCTCTTCGAGACCCCCGATCCCCCGGACCGGGAAAAGAAGTTCTACCTCCTGGAGATGTTCGCCTACCCGAGCGGCGACATCCATATCGGGCATTTCCGGAACTACACCATCGGCGACGTGGTCTGGCGTTATCTCCGGATGCGCGGGAAGGACCTGCTCCATCCCTTCGGATGGGACGCCTTCGGGCTCCCCGCCGAGCAGGCCGCCATCAAGAGGGGCATCCATCCTTCCCAGTGGACCGAGGGGAACATCGCCACCGGGCGGAAGACGCTCCAGAGGCTCGGGATCAGCTACGACTGGGATCGAGAGGTCGTCACCTGCCGGCCCGACTACTACAAGTGGACCCAGTGGGTCTTCCTCAAGCTCTTCGAGCGGGGGCTGGCCTACCAGGAGGAGGGCACGGTCAACTGGTGCTCCAAGTGCAACACCGTCCTCGCCAACGAGCAGGTCTCGGCCGAGGGGAAGTGCTGGCGCCATCCCGACACGACGGTGGAGAAGCGGCACCTCAAGCAGTGGTATTTTAAGATCACCGAATACGCGCAGCGCCTCCTTGACGACCTGGACGGGCTGGAGGGCCTCTGGCCCGAGTCCACCCTGGCCATGCAGAGGAACTGGATCGGGCGCTCCACGGGGGCCGAGATCGTCTTCCAGGTGGTGGAGACGGGGGATCCCCTTCCCATCTTCACCACCAGGCCGGATACGGTCTACGGGGTGACCTTCATGGCCATCGCCCCCGACGCCAGGCTCATGCGTAAGCTTCTTCCCCGTTGCCCCAACCGGGAGGCCGTGGAGGAATACGTCCGCAAGGCCCTGCTCAAGCCCGAGATCGAGAGGACCTCGGGGGAGAGGGAAAAGGACGGCGTGGACTCGGGCCTGCACGTTCGGAATCCCTTCAACGGGGAGGAAGTCCCGCTTTTTGTCGCGGACTACGTCCTCGCCGGCTACGGGTCCGGGGCGGTCATGGCCGTGCCCGCCCACGACCAGAGGGACTTCGAGTTCGCCCGGAAATACGGGATCCCCGTGAAGCCCGTGATTCGTCCCGCCGATAGTCCCCCTTTCGACGGGGAGACCATGACCGAGGCCTACGTGGCCGACGGGATCATGCACGATTCCGGTCCCTTCGACGGAGTCCCCAACCGGGAGGGGATCAAGAAGGTGGCCGCCTACGCCCGGGAGAAGGGCTTCGGGAAGGAGACGGTGACCTACAAGCTCCGGGACTGGCTGCTTTCGCGCCAGCGTTACTGGGGGGCGCCGATCCCGGTGGTCCACTGCCCTTCCTGCGGGGTCGTGCCCGTGCCGGAGAAGGACCTTCCCGTTCTCCTTCCTGATGTGGAGGATTTCCTCCCCAAGGGACGCTCCCCCCTGGAGGACGTGGAGAGCTTCATGAACACCTCCTGCCCCAAGTGCGGCGGGAAGGCCCGGCGGGACCCGGACACGATGGACACCTTCGTGTGCTCTTCCTGGTACCAGTTCCGCTACGTGGATCCCAGGAACGACCAGGCTCCCTGGGACAAGAAGAAGATCCGGGACTGGATGCCCGTGGACCTCTATATCGGAGGAAACGAGCACGCCACGGGGCACCTCATCTACTTCCGGTTCATCACCAAGGTGCTCCACGACGCGGGATGGGTGCCGGTGAAGGAACCGGTGAAGAAGCTCTTCCACCACGGCATGGTCTACGACGAGAAGGGCGAGGTCATGTCCAAGTCCAAGGGCAACGTGGTGAGCCCGGTTGTGCTCATCGACGAGTGGGGCGTGGACGTGCCCCGGACGGCCATGCTGTTCTTCGCGCCTCCCGACAGGGAGATCCTCTGGTCCGACAAGGGCATGGTCGGGGCCAAGCGGTTCCTCAACCGCGCCGCCGCCCTGGTGGACCGGGTCGTGGAGGCGGGAGGGAGGTTCTCCGGCCCCGATTGCCCCCCCTATCCCTGGGCGGAGGCCACGGAGAAAGAAAAACCTCTTCTCCGGAAACTTCACCAGACGGTGAAGAAGGTCACCTATGACATGGAGGCCATCCAGTTCAACACGGCCATCGCCGCCATGATGGAGCTGGTGAACCAGGTCGGGGAGGGACCGGAAGACCCGGCTTCCCCCATGGCGGTCCACCTGGCCGGGACCCTGGTGAAACTGCTCGCGCCCGTGGCGCCCCACCTGGCGGAGGAACTCTGGGAGAAGCTCGGGGGCGCGTATTCGGTCTTCCAGAGGGAATGGCCGGCCTTCGAGGAGGCGGCCTGCCTGGAGGACACGGTCACCGTGGCGGTCCAGGTCAAGGGGAAGCTCCGGGCGACCCTGGAGGTCCCCCGTGGAACGGACCGGGAGGCGCTCCTGGACCTGGTCTACGCGGACAAGCGGCTCGCCGAGTATGCCGGGCCCAGGGAATCCCTCCGGAAGGTCGTCCACGTGCCCGACCGGATCCTCAACCTCATCCCCGGGACGTAATCCGGGAGGAGGTTCGGGCGCCCCGGGCGCCTATCGGCCCAAGGGCCAGGCCAGGGCCGCATACCCCACCCAGTGGTGGAGGTTCGCCGGGGCCGTGACCCCGAGCGGAGGGAGGTCCACCCGGATCCGGCCCGGGTCCAGGCTCGTGCCGTAGCGCAGGAAGACTCCTTCCGGCGCCTTGGAAAGGCCAAGAAGAGGGACGATCCCGGCGAGGAGGGCCTCCCGAAAGGCACGGAGAAGCGCCCGCACCAGTGGATTCTGCCTTCCAGGGTCTTGGGGTCGTTCAGTTTCTCGAAGAGTCCCCGGGCCTTCTCCATCGAAGGCGGCCCGGCCAGGAACTCCCGGCAGAGCGTCCGGTCCAGGGCCGTGGCCCGCTCGTAGCCGGCCCGGTCCGCCCCGAAGGGCGCCAGGTTCCGGCCCCCCCACCCCTGGTCGCCGTAGTGGACGCAGTCGTTGCTCACCACCAGGGCGAAGTCCTTGGCCGGGGCCATCCCCAGGGCCCGGGAGGCCTGGGCCAGGGCTCCCGCCAGGGCCCGGGCCATCTCCACCAGCCGGTCCTCCCGGGACTGGGGCACAAGGATGGAGAGGATGCGCACGTCCCGGCGCTTCCACTGGAGCCAAGGCACGATCGCCTCGGTGGAGTGCTCCGCCTCCTGTACGGCGTCGTTTGTGAGCGCCATGTCCTTGGGAAGGGCCTGGATCACCTTTTCTCTGAGCGGCGAGACCTGCGCCGGCCCCCAGGGCCCTTTCCAGGCCGGGTAGGTGTCGAAGACCAGCACGTCGTGGACGCCGAACTTCCGGGCCACGTGGCAAACCCCGAGAAGGACCACGTCCTTGGCCGTAACGCCTTGGAGGGCATGCACATAGACCGGCCCCGCGTAGACGTGGTCGTCATGGGGGCAGACCGCCATCAAGACAGGGGGGCGGACCAGGCGGGCCGATTCGGGAAGCCGGGCCTTCTCCTGGGCCAGGGAGCGGCCCGCCACGGTCTCCATGGCCTTGGGGGTCCAGCAGAACCCCACCGGGTCCTTGGGCTCGCGCACTCGTTCCTGGGGTTCCAGGCTCATGGGAAGAAGGAGGAAAAGAAAGAGAACGGAAAGCACCCGCCGAGTCTTCATGGCCCCTTTTTCCCTGGACCCTCCCCTTTCCGCAAGCTCCAGACCTCCTCCTTTTCCGGCCGATTCTAAGGAAGGAAGGGGAGGACGGCGGCAAGGAGTCTCTCCCATGAAGGCGAAGGGTTTTCTCATTTCCGCATTGATGGCGGGGCTGGTCTCTTTTTCCCCTGTCCGCGGCCAGGGGTGCGCCGGCGTTCCCGACGAAAACGCCGGGGCGGGCAAGACCAACCAGATCCCCTTCGGCGGAAGAGGCCCGACGGGGCCTTTCCAGAACGTGCGCTACCAGCTCCTGGTTCCGGCCTCGAGCCTGCCCGGCAAGGGAGGGACCGTCTCCTCCCTCCAGTTCGCCCCCGTGGTCTCGGGCCGCTACCACTTCCAGCTCCTGGAGGTCCGCCTGGCCCACCTCAAGAGAAAGACCCTCTCCACCGTCTTCGCCGACAACCTGGGCGGGGCGGTGACGGTGCTCAACAAGAGCCGCTGGTATTGGGACATCCCCAAGGCCGACACGTGGACGAGCCTGCCCGTGGAGAAGAAGTTCACCTGGGACGGCTCCAGGGACCTGGTGATCGAGATCGTCACCCAGGGGGCCTCCTGCTCCAGCGCTTCGCCCGGGTTCCACCGGTCCAACACCCTCAAGTGCGTCTATTTCCTGGGATACGATACGGCGAAGCCCGCCAAGTCGGGCTACGGCCCCTTGGCCGGCGGGCTCAGGGTCAGGATCTGTTTCGGAGGCGGCGGCGGTGGGCTGACCCTTTTCGGCCGGGGGTGCAAAGGCTCGAACGGCAAAGTCCCGGTCCTCTCCGCGCCGAGCCCGCCCTTTGGGGGCAAGCCCTTCCAGGTCCGGGCCTCTTCGGCCCCGGCGGGGGCGGCGGGTCTCTTGCTTCTTGGGAACGACACGAAGAAGTTCGGATCTTTGGTCCTTCCCTTCTCCCTGTCCGGGATCGGCGCCCCGGGGTGCTCCCTCTATATCAACATCCTCACCGGATCGGCCGCCCGGGCCGGGAGCAACGGCGCGGCGACCCTCTCCCTCTCCGTTCCCTCGGGAACCGTCTACCAGGGGCTTCTCTTCCGCCTCCAGTGGATCTTCCTGGATCCCAAGGCAAACCCGGCCGGCCTGGTCCTCTCCGCCGCCGGAACGGCGAAGATCCAGTAGAAAAAGAAATCGGTTCCTCCGCCGTGGCCCGGTGTGATTCGGAGGAGCCTTGTTCGGTGGGGAAGAGAGGAAGTGGGGGGTCCTTCCCCGGGACGACGTTCAGGAGGGCGCTTCGCGCCCTCCCTCCGGCGTCCCCTTCCATGAGAAGGCTTTTTTTGTCAACAGCCGACTTGGCGGCTACATCATTTTTTCCCCTCCCTGTAGATAACATCCTTTGCTGCAAGCTCTTAGGTTATGGGGGGGGTCTGGGGGCAGCGCCCCCAGTATTGGGGGGAAGACCCTAGTTTTTTGGTCTTCCGCAGAATCAGTGACGGTTACGACAAAAGTCCAGGACCCTCGAAAATCCCAAAAAAATCGTGACCTTCCCCCAGCCGGCAATGTTGTGAAGCCCCCGCCGGAACGAGGCCGGATCGGAGATCCGGACTCGTGACGTCGGGGGGCCAGTTCTGGCGCACCCACCGAGTCCCGAGCTTGACAAGACTTTTGTCGCGTCCGCCGATCAGTGACGAACACGACAAAAGTCAGGCTCGGACAGGGATGGGAGTGCTGGGGAGCAGGGGGAATTTTCTGACGGGAGCCCATGAAAGAGTCTCCGGAGCGTAAATA
>JALUZX010000501.1 GCA_027011425.1 Planctomycetota bacterium | reverse complement strand
TCACTGGACCCGCTACACCTACCTCCTGGGCCACCAGGGGACCGTCCGGGCCGTCCTGGACGCCAACGGCGCCGTCCAGGAGCGCTACATCTACGACCCCTACGGAAAGCGCCGCGTCTACGCCGCCGACTGGGCCCCCCGGAGCGCCACCCAGGTCCACAACGATTACGGATACACCGGCCGCACCCACGACCCCGCCACAGGCCTCCTCTACTACCGCAACCGCTGGTACCACCCCACCCTCGGCCGCTTCCTCACCTACGACCCCATCGGCCTCTGGGGCGACCCCGCCAACTGGGGCAATGGGTATGGGTATGTAGGTTCCTCCCCTGGACATTTTTGGGATTCCACAGGAGATTTTACATTCGTTAGGTTGGATCCATTTGATCCTGGTGGACCCAACGGGCCAATATTTGACCCGATTATGCTTATGAATGGGTTAGAAAATGCAAAAAGGGCAATTGAAAAAGACGAGGAAGGAGGAATTATTGTTTACAAAGATCGAATGGGTGATTGGCACGTTTTGGCTAAGATAAAGTTGCCGATGAGGGGCGGACGTTGGAAATTCTTGCAAATGGTGGTATATGGCCCTCATGGTGGAGAAATTTGCGAGGGGGCCGAAGGAAAGGGGGAAAAGGGTCCATCAACGCCATCTGTATCAAGGTGTATGAAAAAATATTATAAAGGCGTAGCTAAAGATGTTGCGGATATAGTTGAACTCTGTCCGGCGGGGTACACAAGAATTGTGGTACTTGTTTGCTGTGCAGATTGTTGCATTACAGGTGATCTTTTGCAGGAATTATTGGCAAGGAAAAGAGTCAAGGGTGATCTAAACAAAGAAGTTGAAACGCCAGGAAGGAATTGGGTTTATGGGGGCCTAGGGATAGTTGAGGATGGGAGGTTTTATATTGTTTCTACAGCGTGGCCAAAGGGATTAGTCTTCCCACCATTTCCATATGATACAAAGGTATATAAGGGAAAAGATTTAAAGGACCCATATCCTTGGGGCAAAGGGGAAAAAAAGGCGAATGACGAAAAAGATAGGGAGATCCAGCTGGAAAAAATAAGGGAACGAATAAAAAAATAATATTTATAAAAAAAGTGAATGCGGCTTTGGGCGAAGTGTTTTCTATTTTGGGAAGGATGAAAATGATTAGAATGTTTTTTAAGAAGAAAAGAATACTATCTGTAGCTTCTGCTGTTTTTTTCGTATTTTCTGCTTTGGAGGCTCAAGGGGAGGGGGCCGGTTGGAGGAATGGATCTTTCCAAAAGGAAATCCTGCTGGAGGCGTGGAAGGAAAGGAGGAATATTGTTTTTTCTCCTTACTTGGTGGATTCCACAGTGGCCGTGTTGGGGTATGGGCTGGGGAGGGGATTTTACAAGAAGTTGGTGGATGTTTTTGGTTTAACCCGCAAGGAGAAAGATTCCGTCGACGAGTCGAATCTACGGGAAATTTCCGAATACGGCCAAGGAAGGGGCGGAGTGCTTTCATTTGAGTGGGAATACGCTTATAGACAAGTAGTTGAGCCGACTCCACTTTTTGAAAAAATTATAGACATTTTGAAAATGAAGGCTAAGCCGGGGATGGCACCCGTAAAAGTAGAGGATAGGGGAGGGTTCCTTGGGAAATTCGAAGATGAACCCCTTTTCACAATCGAGACCATCATCCGGTTCCACGGGAAATGGGCTTCTCCTTTTCATAGGCGGGAAACGAAAAAAGGTGTCTTTTTCTGTGATTTGGGAAAGGGGATTATTCCCTACTCGGCCGATTTCATGAGAGGAAAGAAAAATTGCTATTTCGCCTACGGGAAAGGATTCAAGGCCCTTTCTCTCGATTTCGAGGGGGGGGTCGCATTGCTGGTGGTCCTGCCCTTCCGAGGGGTCGATTTGTCTTGGGTTTTGAGTCATATCTCCCTTTCAGGGCTCCTCTTGGAGGTTTCAGGGAAGAACGAAGCAAAGTGGAAAAACCCGGGCTTCGTGGACATCGAAATCCCAAAGGTCCATTTCGCTTCAAAGAAAGTCATCCCAATGTTTTTGCGCGGCAAGATAGGCAAAGATGCTTTCCTCGCAAACTTTGGAGAGGTTTCAAGGATTTTTAAATTCCAGAAAAGAATTTCGATGGATGAATTTGAGATCAAAGCCGAGGATGAGACGGAGATCATGTGGGATGAAGAGGGCTCTAGATTTTCATCGAGGCTCAAATGGACAGCAGCAGGGATAATTGGAAGCGTCAAGCCTTTTTCCTTCCATGCAGATAGGCCCTTTCTTTTCTTTGTCATCGATAAGAAGGGAATTAATGTTCTCCTTTCCGGGCTCCTATGCCGGCCGGGGGGAAAGAGATGGATGGAATCTGAAGGGATTTCAGGTCGAGGCGTCGAAGGGGTTGAAGACCCTGCCGAGGAGGTCGCCAAAAAAATCGTTTTTTACCGGTTCCAAAGGACATCACCTTTAAAGGGTCACCCTCCGGAAAGGGGTTCCGAGCTTACCCCTTGGCATGTCGAGGATGCCTTTCGTTTCGCGACGGACGACCTCAGGCTTTCGATTCTCGATTGGATCGCGGAAAACAAGAAAGGGAAAAGTGTCCTTCCTTATACGAAAACATTGCTTTTTGGGTTGTATTTCTGCGGTAAAAAGGTTCGGGAAAAAGCGTTGGATATTATGGAAAAGAAAAGAACCTTGGGAGATTTTGATTTTATTCTCCGGAAGTATGGGAAGAAAAAATGTGCCTTTAAGAAAGGTGGTTCCTGATTTTTTTCCTGTTGAATTTTTGGAGGCTGTAAATGTTCAACTCAGGGAAACGGGAGGGGCCGGAATTTCCGGTTTAATTCCGACGCCGCGGGAAAACTCGCGGAGATGAAGATCGAGGCGCCGGGGGCGGGATCTTTCAGCGGCCTTGGGAAATGGAGATATGAAGGGAGCATGGTCCTTGGGAGGCGGATCTACCGGGACGGCTCCAACTTCCTGGAGGAGGCCCTCACCAGGAACAAACTTGGGATGCTGACGGGCATCGACGTGGACGGGGGGAGCACGCTCCACGAGGAGATCCGGAGGGACTGGCTCGGCAACGTGCTGGCCGTCAAGTATCCCCGGCCGGAGATGGTGGGGAACAAGTCCCAGCAGGAGCAGGCCTGCGGGGACGCCTTCGAGCTGGACGGTTTCGACCGGCTGATCGGGGCGAAGCTCGGGATCAAGACCTCCGACTGGGGGAAGGACTACGGCCAGATCACCCAGTGGGGGGACCGGAAGCTTGCCTACGCCCTGGACAAGGTCCACAACCGGGACCAGGTGGATTCCTGGGATCCGGGAAACCAGAAGACCACGGACACCTATACCCAGGAGAGCGGAAGCAACCGGTATGCCGGGATGAACCAGGCGTCCATGACCTACGACGACAACGGCAACCTGGTCTGGGACGGAGTGCTGGGGCAGATGTATGTCTATGACTACCTGGACCGGCTCTGCGAGGTCTGGAGGCCCTACAGCACGGGAGCTCAACTCAAGGCCAAGGGGGGCTTCACCCAGAAGGAGATCCGGGACCTTTCGGCGGAACTGCACAAGGGCCTGGACCTGGGCAAGGTCATGGATTCCGGGACGGGCACGGTGAAAACCGAAAGCGGCTGGGAGCTGATCGCCTACTACGGCTACGATCCCTGGAACCGGAAGGCCTACAGAAGCGCGAAATACGAAGGGACCTTCGTCTACACCTGGGACGGTTGGAAGCGGGCCGAGGAATACGAAGAGACCTACGACGGAAAAAGCTACACCTACACGCCGACCCGGGTCTTCTTCGACGGGGCGGGCATCGACGAGCACCTGGGCTACGCCTACACCTCCGACGGAGGCGGTCACTGGATCCGCTACACCTACCTCCTGGGCCACCAGGGGACCGTCCGGGCCGTCCTGGACGCCAACGGCGCCGTCCAGGAGCGCTACCTCTACGACCCCTACGGCAAGCGCCGCGTCTACTCAGCTGGCTGGACCCCCCGGAGCGCCACCCAAGTCCACAACGACTACGGCTACACAGGCCGCACCCACGACCAAGCCACAGGCCTCCTCTACTACCGCAACCGCTGGTACCATCCCGCCCTCGGCCGCTTCCTCACCTACGACCCCATCGGGCTGTGGGGCGATCCTGGTAACTGGGGTAGTGGATATGGGTATGTGGCTTCTTCGACATCGAATTTCAATGATCCATTTGGTCTATTCACTGTAGTTGTAATCGATCCATTCGATCCGGTTGGGCCCGACAGGGGGATTTTTGATCCTGACATGTTGGAGGCGGGCTTTAGAAATGCAAAAGATGCGATTGACCAGGATCCGGAGGGAGGTATTGTAATATACAAAGATAAATCGGGAAAGGAACACATAGTTGCAAATATTAAGGGTTCTATGAGTGGAGGAAAGTGGAAATTTCTTCAGGTTGTTGTTTATGGCCCTCACGGGACACGAAATTGTCCGGGGGAAGGAGGAGCCCAGCCCAAAGGCCCTTCCACCCCAACAACCTCGAAATGCATGAGTTATTATAAAAATGTTGCAAAGAAGATTGGAGAAATTGTGGGGCAAAACCCAGCTGAGGCAACCAGAATTGTGGTTCTTGTTTGTTTTGCGAACGATTGTATAACCCACTCATTACTTGATGACCTTTTGGGAAGGGAGCGGGTCAAGGATGATCCAAATAAGGAAGTTGTTGCGCCAGCCAGGGATGCAAAAGTGGAAATTGACTATGGGTTGGTCGTTGATGGGCTGTTCACGGTTCTTTCAGAATTAGGGTTCAATGAAAGAACAGGGGAGGTTTCTACGCCTTTTCAATTCCCTTATGATGTTAAGATATACAAAGGAAAGGATTTAAATGAGTGGCCCCCTCCTGGAACCCCATGGGAAGAGCGCGAAAAAATGCAAAAAGAAAGGAGAGAAAGGCGGCTTCGTGCGATAGACCAGTACCGTAGAGAGGTGTTTAGGAAAGCAGGGCGGGTGGTTCCGGGGAGAAAGTCCAAATAAAATTCTTGCAACTGTGGTGCTTGAACCGAAGGGGCCCATGAGGTAATTTTCCCAAGAATTGGGTGTGACGGATTATGTCCCTTAAGTAAGGTGGAAATCCAAATGCCGTGGTCTGAAATTAGAAAACACCGGATGCCTTCCGGAAATTTTTGTGCGAAAAAGGCCCTGGGGGCGGTTTTCTTCTCGATTTTGGCCCCCCCCGTCTTCATGGGACAGGAAACTCTCGGGAAAAGGATTTTACGTTTCGCCTTGGAGAAGAGAGAAAACGTGGTTTTCTCCTCTTTTCAGGTCCGGGCCGCGGCCTCTCTCTTGGCACAAGGCTTTGGAAAGGAAGGAGGAAAACGATTTCTTCGACTTCTTTCCATTCCACCCATGGATAGAATGGGCCTTGGAGGAACCATTATTCCAGTGGTCCGTAAGCTAAAAGAAGAGGCGAATCGGGGAGGGTGTAATTTCACCTTTTCCACGGTTTTTGAGAGAAGGAGGGGAATCGAACTGACCCCCAGGTTCAAGAGGATCCTGGAAGAGTGGGGCGCCGGAACAGGAGTACTCTCCCCCAAGGAGGTCGGCGGGAACCCGGGAATGGCGTTTACCCTAAAGGGGGAGATGGAGTTCATAGGGAAATGGGCCTCTCCTTTCAAGGAGAAGAATACCGGGGAAGGCCCTTTTTTCGTTCCCGTGGAATCGGGGGGAGGCCGGGTTTACCTGGCGCTTTTCATGGCCAAGGAGGGCCATTTTCCTTACATGCTCGGCCCAGGATATCAAGTCCTTTCGATGGACTTCTCGGGCGGTGACTTTTCCATGATCTTCATCCTCCCCTTCAAGGGGGTGGATCCGGGCAACGTCCTCAAAAAAATCCAGCCGGAAAGGATCGTTCGGGATATCTCCGGGAAAAGGCCTTCCCTGGTTCTTGCTCGGGTACCCAAGTTTTGCTGGAGAACCTCCTCTTTTCTGTCAAAGTGGATGAAGGAGATATTTCCTGGGGGAAGGGATATCTTGCCCGGGACTATCCGTGTTACCAAGAAATCCATTTCTCGGGTTCTGAAAATTTCTGACTCCCCGGATTTTCTTCCCTGGCTGGTCCGCCTCGACCAGGCAGCGAAGGTGGCGTGGGACGAAAGGGGCGCTTCAGCAAAGGCAAAGACAATTCTAACCGGGTTGCAAAGTGGGAGGGCGGCCCCAACCCTCTTCTTGGCGGACAGGCCCTTTTTTTTCTTCCTGGTGGAAAAGGGGAACCGGATGATTTTATTTTCCGGGCTCGTTTATCGAGTAGGGAGGGCTGGGGAAGGAAATGGAAATTCAAAAGCGAAAAGGCCCATGCAGACCAAACCCGATAGAGAAGTATGGGAAACTCGGATGATCCGCCGAATCTCCGAAGGTAAGGGGCTAGAAAGTGGTGGCTGGGCCGAACTTGGAGGTCTGGTATATACAGTAGAAAGGGTCTGGCGGCTTTACCGGCTGGGAGACAGCGCGTTGAGAATTGTCCTCCTAGGGTGGATCGCCGCCCATTATATGGGCGAAAAAATTTCTGGTTTCTATGGCATTTTCCGGGCCGCTTCCGAGGATCCCGATGAAGGCGTGAGGAAGAAGGCGTTGGAGATTCTGGAGGGGTTAAAGGCCCAAGAGGCTTTGAGAAAAATACACAAAAGGGGGAGGAAAGACCGAATTCCCTGAACCATGATTCGGGTAGTTTTTGGATTTCCGTAAGGCAAGTGTCTAAAGGAGCCCTTTTCCCTGGAAACGAGGGGGAGGCTAGGTGTGTTATGGAGGGACATCTGTCGTCCCAACTTGCAGCCTGAGAAAGGGCTTCAGGGCCTTCTAGGCCCCCAGGGGGGGGGTAGAGCCCCAACAAAAGCTATTCACTTCTTTTTCTTTTTTTGTCTCTCTCACCTCTGGTTCCCCAAGTGTTCCAGGTCCTTAAGCCGGTACCTCCGGCCCTGGAGGTTGAGGTCGTGACTTCGGTGCAGGGAGCGGTCCAGAATGCCTGTGGCCAGCACTTCGTCGCCGGCCAGCACCTCCGGGGAGTACTTTATCCCCTTGTTCGTCGTGAACAGCAGGCTTCCCCACCCATTCCGGTGGCGCACAGGCCGGCAAAAAAGCTCGCCTTCTGGCGAGCCATATGCTCGAAGTGAAGGCGATGGGTAGTTTTACGGGTCCAGGGGGCATGGGCCGGCGGGAACGTTTGGCCAGGCCGGTGAACCCGGTGGCCGCCGGGGCCGTTTTCGTTTGACTCGGGGGGGGCAGAAGGAGAGCTGCCAGTGGAGGGGCATGGAGGCCTGGGTGAAAAAGATTCTCGCCAGCCCTTGGAGCCAAACGGTAGGCGGCGGGGGCGCCTTCGGGCTGGAGGGTTTCGGCTGGCTGATCGGGGCGAAGCTCGGGATCAAGGCCTCCGACTGGGGGAAGGACTACGGCCAGATCACCCAGTGGGGGGACCGGAAGCTGGCCTACGCCCTGGACAAGGTGCACAACCGGGATCGTGTGGATTCCTGGGATCCGGGCAACACCCAGACTACAGACACCTATACCCAGGAGAGCGGAAGCAACCGTTATGCCGGTGTGAACCAGGCGTCCCTGACTTACGACGACAACGGCAACCTGGTCTGGGACGGAGTGCTTGGGCAGATGTATGTCTATGACTACCTGGACCGGCTCTGCGAGGTCTGGAGGCCCAACCCAGGATCCTTCATGAAGGTTCTGCTGCAAACCCGGATCTACCAACCATTGCGGGCGTCCTCGGGCCTCGGATCCTCGACGTGCTGTCCAGCACGCCTCCGGTCCTCGGCCCTGCGGGTGCCCACACTTGCAGGCATCTCCGGGTTTTCGCGACGAACCTTCATGAAGGATCCGGGGTCCACCACCGGAGCCCAGCTCAAAGCCAAGGGGGGCTTCACCCAGAAGGAGATCCGGGACCTTTCGGCGGAACTGCACAAGGGCCTGGACCTGGCCAAGGTCATGGAT
>JALUZX010000500.1 GCA_027011425.1 Planctomycetota bacterium | reverse complement strand
CCTGGAAAGATCGCTTGGGTATATCCGGAAACAAAGATTCCCCTCCCCCAGGGAGGCCGCCCCGGCCTGGCTCTGGACGGGGGACAGGGTCTTCCGCGAGGACCTGGACTCCTGGGCCCAGGACCCCCCGCCGGCGGGAACGGGTCCGAAAGAGACGGCGGAGCGGATCCTGGACTGGGCCGCGATTGGGACCTGTCTCCCCCCCGGAGAGGCGGAAAAGGCAAGGGCCCGGGTCCAGGCCCTGGCGGTGCGCCTTGCCCGCTCCCGGGGCGGGGACGGTCTCTGGAAAGGCGCCGGCCGGGATCCTCTCGGCTCCTGGATCCTCCCCGGGCGGGCCTTGCTGAAAGCCTTGCCCCTGTCCCGCGGCCCCGACGGGAACATCCTCTTCCAGGCCTGGCGGAGCGCCATGAACCGGATGGTGGAAGCCCTCCTCCCCGAAAAGGACGGAAAACGCCGGGCCGAAACCTGGTCCACCGCCGATCTCCTCCAGGCCGGCCTCTTCCTGGCCGAGTCCTCGGCCAGGAGAGCCGCCCTCTCCGCCTCCCTGGAGAGCCTGGAGTGCATCCTTGAAGAAAGGCGCCTGGCCCGGCGGAAGGGGGAAGGTCTGACCCTCCTGGAAAAGGACGGAAAGGAATGCTCCCTCCTCTCCCGCCTCCTCTGGGCCCGCCTTCTCTTCCGCCTGGGCAAAGGAAGGAACCGGGGGGGATACGAGGAATCGGCCCTCCGGGCCGCGGCCTCCGCCCTGGCCCGGGCCGGGGAGGAAAGAATCTCCTTCTCCTTCCTGGCCGCCTTGCTCGCCGACCTTCCCCGCCTCGCCCCCGGCGGGACGATGGGGATCGTGGCCACCAGGACCCAGGTCCTCTCCATCGTCAGGGACGGCCCCGTCCTCTCCTGGACCACGCCGGGGCCCTCGGAGGAAATCCTGGTCACCGGATTTTCCTCTCTCCTCCTAAGGGACGGGGAGAGGGTCCTCCCCGTGAAAGGCCCCCTCCTCCAGGCGGCCCACCAGGCCAAAGAGGTTGTCCTCCGCCCCGGGCCCGGGGAAAATGGGAAAGAATAACCTTCCAGCCCTTCCAAGGAGTTCGCCATGAGCAAGCCCCGGCAGATGACCCTTCTCTTCCTCCTTCTCGCCCCCTTTCTCCGGGCCGCGCCTCCCACATGGAGCCTGGATCCCACGGAAGGCGGGCCGGCCGTCCGGGTCCGCCTGGACGAAACCGGGTCCCTCTGGTGGAAAGTCCTCCTGGGGAAAAAGACCATCCTTCCCGAATCCCCCCTGGGCCTCCTCCTGGCCGGAAGGGGCGGTGACTTCCTCCAGGGCCTGGTCTTCGAGGGAGAGAGCCGGAGAAGTTTCACCGAAGACTTCACCCTGGCCTCGGGGAAGAGACGGAAGAACCACTACCGCTTCGGCGAACTCTCCCTGGCCTTCCACAACCAGGCCGGGAAGAAACTGGTGGTTCTCTTCAGGAACGCCCGGGACGGGGCGGCCTTCCGGTATCTCCTCCCGGGCAAGGGGAAATTCATGCTGGAGCGGGAGAAGACTGCCTTCTTTTTCTCTCCGGGAACGAGGGCCTGGATGCAGGGATGGAGGCGCAACTACGAGAACCTCTTCCAGGAGGGACTCCTGGGAAAGGACTTCGACCCGGGACGCTACGTCTTCCCCCTTCTCGTGAAATACGGTGAGAGCGCCGGGCCGTGGGCCCTCTTCACCGAGGCGGACCTTCCCGGGAACTACGCCGCCGCCACGTTGGCCCTTCTCTCCCGGAACACGTCCAGGCTCGGGATCCACCTGCCGGCCCTTCCCGTCCGGGGCTCCCGGCCCCTCGCCACGCCCTGGCGGGTGGTCCTGGCGGGCAGTCTGAAGGACCTGGTGCAGTCCACCCTGGTGGAGGCCCTGAATCCACCGGCGGAGACCAAGGACACCTCATGGATCCACCCGGGGAAGTGCGCCTGGTCCTGGTGGTCCGCCTCCAAGAGCCCCCACAGCCTGGCCCGGCAGAAGGACTTCGTGGACTTCGCCGCCTCCCTGGGATGGCGCTACTGCCTGGTTGACGAAGGCTGGAAGAAACACGACTGGGTGCCCGAGCTTGTGCGTTACGCCAAGCCGAAAGGGGTGGGAATCATCCTCTGGTCCCGCTGGACCGACCTGGACACCCCGGAGAAGAGGGAGAAGGAACTCTCCCTCTGGAAGAGCTGGGGGATCGTCGGGATCAAGGTGGACTTCATGGATTGCGATTCCCAGGAAATGATGGCCTTCTACGAGGCCATGAGGAAGGCCGCCCTGGACAAGAAACTGGTCCTCAATTTCCACGGGGCCACCCTGCCCAAGGGCGAGAGGCGGCGTTTTCCCAACCTGCTCACCCAGGAGGGCGTGCTCGGGGCGGAGCACTACAAGTGGAGTTCCCGGCCCACTCCCCGGCACAACTGCATCCTCCCCTTCACCCGGAACGCGGTGGGTCCCATGGACTACACCCCCATCACCTTCTCGGCGAAGACCAGGAAGACCACCGCCGCCCACGAGCTGGCCCTGGGCGTGGTCTTCGAATCCGGTATCCAGCATTTCGCCGACTCGCCGGAGACCTACCGGTCGGCCCCCTACAAGGCGTGCCTGGACTTCTTCAGGCAGGTCCCCACGGCCTGGGACGAGACGCGGTTTCTCGGGGGCTACCCGGGCAAACTCGTGATGCTCGCCCGGCGGAAGGGGAAGAGGTGGTTCCTGGGGGTGATCGCCGCGGGCGATCCCACCCGGGGAGGCAAGAAGATCCGCCTCGCCCTCTCGGGCTTCCTGGGCGGGGGAACATGGAAGGCCGAAGCCTTCCGGGACCGGCCCGGGAAGAAGGACGGACTGGTCCGGGAGACATCCACCGTCCAGGGGGATTCCGTTCTCGACCTTCCCCTGAAAAAGAACGGCGGACTGGTCATGATCTTCACCCCGTAGGAGGCGCCCGAGGGACGGCGCGGGAGCGCCGGCCCGACGGTCGTCCCGCGGTTTCCCAGGCCCCGGGACCGGGCCGGCGTTCGCCTGCGCCGCCTGCGGCGGCGCAGGCTCCGGCGGCCCCTACGATTCGGCCTTCAGGAAACGCCGCTGGACGGTCTGGAGAATGCCGCCGTTCTTGTAGTATTCGATCTCGATGGGGGAATCGAGGCGGCACCGGAGAGTGATGGTCCGGGTCTTCCCGTCCTCGCCGGCGACGTCCACCTTCACTTCCTGCGCGGGCTTCAGGGAATCGTCCACGTGGATGGTATAGATCTCTTTCCCCGTGAGCCCCAGGCTCTCGGCGTTCTCCCCTTCCTTGAACTGGAGGGGCAGAACCCCCATGCCCACCAGGTTGCTCCTGTGGATCCGCTCGAAGGATTCGGCCATCACCGCCTCGATCCCGAGCAGGGCCGTTCCCTTGGCGGCCCAGTCCCGGCTGGACCCCATTCCGTAGTCCTTGCCGGCGATGACGATCGTCGGGATTCCGGCGGCCTTGTATTCTTCCGCGGCGTCGAAGATGAACTTCACCTTCCCGTCCAGGAAGCTCGTGGTCCAGCCGCCCTCGGTGCCCGGGGCGAGCTGGTTGCGGAGCCGGATGTTTCCGAAGGTCCCCCGGGTCATGACCCTGTCGTTGCCGCGCCTGGACCCGTAGGTATTGAAGTCCTCGGGCTTGACCCCCTTCTCCTGGAGGTAGCGGGCCGCCGGGCTCTCCAGGGGGATGGGCCCGGCCGGACTGATGTGGTCGGTGGTCACGCTGTCCCCCACCTTCACGAGCACCCGGGCCTTCTCGATGGGCGCGATCGGCGGCGGATCGAGGGGCATGTCCTTGAAGAGCGGGATCTCCTGGATGTAGGTGCTCTCCGGCGGCCAGTCGTAGAGTTCGCCCCCCGAGGCGGGGATGGCGTTCCAGAGTTCGTTCTTCTCCAGGATTCCGCTGTAGTTCTCCCGGAACATCCCGGGCGTGACGGCCTTGGAGATCGCCTCCTGGATCTCGGCGCTCGTGGGCCAGAGGTCCTTCATGTAGACCGGTTTTCCGTCCTTGCCCGTGCCGAGAGGGTCGTTGTAGGGGTCGAAGTCCACCGTCCCAGAGAGGGCGTAGGTCACGACCAGGGGCGGGGAGGCCAGGAAATTGGCCTTCACGAAAGGATTGACCCGGCCCTCGAAGTTCCGGTTGCCCGAAAGCACGCCCGCCGCCACCAGGTCGCCTTCCTGGACGGCCCGGCGCACCGGGTCGGGGAGAGGGCCGCTGTTGCCGATGCAGGTGGTGCACCCGTAGCCCACCACGGAAAAACCCAGCTTCTCCAGGTAGGGAAGGAGGCCCGCCTTCTCCAGGTATTCCGTCACGACCCTGGAGCCCGGCGCCAGGCTGGTCTTGACCCAGGGCTTGCGGGAGAGCCCGGCTTCCACGGCCTTCTTGGCGACCAGACCCGCCGCCATGAGCACGTAGGGGTCGCTGGTGTTGGTGCAGCTCGTGATGGCCGCGATGGCCACGGCCCCGTGGCCCAGGTCCACTTCCCCGGACGAAAGCCTGGCCTTCACCTTCTTCCCCCGGTCCGCCTCGGAGAGAGCGAACCCCCGCTCCTCCACGGGAGCGGCGAGCATGCTCTTCCAGGCGCTCTTCATCTCCTTCAGGACGATCCGGTCCTGGGGCCGCTTGGGGCCGGCCATGCAGGGCTCCACCAGGGAGAGGTCGAACTCCACCACGTCCTGGAACTCGGGATCCGGAGTTTCGCTGGTCCGGAACATGCCCTGGGCCTTGCAGTATGCCTCCACCAGCTCCACATGCTCCTCCGGGCGCCCCGTCCGGCGGAGGAATTCCAGGGTTCTCTCGTCCACGGGGAAGAAGCCCATGGTGGCGCCGTACTCGGGGGCCATGTTGGCGAGCATGGCCCGGTCCGCCACGGTCATGTTCTCCAGGCCCGGGCCGAAGAATTCGACGAACTTGCCGACCACGCCCTTGGCGCGGAGCACCTGGGTGAGCTTGAGAACCGCGTCGGTGGGAGTGGTCCCCTCGGGAAGACTCCCGGCAAGCCGCACCCCCACCACGGGAGGAGGAAGCATGAAGATGGGCTGGTCCAGCATGACCGCCTCGGCCTCAATGCCTCCCACGCCCCAGCCCACGATGCCGAGCCCGTCGATCATGGTGGTGTGGGAATCTGTGCCCACCAGGGAATCGAAGAAGGCCGTCTCCACCCCGCCGACCTTCCTTCTCTGGACCACCCGGCCCAGCCACTCCAGGTTCACCTGGTGGATGATGCCGCTTCCCGGGGGGATGACCCGGAAGTCCCGGAAGGCCTTCTGGCCCCACTTGAGGAACTCGTAGCGCTCCCGGTTCCTCTGGAATTCCTTTTCCATGTTCTTGCGGACGGCGTCGGGGTCGTCGAAGTAGTCCACCTGGACGCTGTGGTCGATGACCAGGTCCGCCGGCACCTGGGGATTGATGCGCTGGGGGTCCTTGCCGAACCGGGCCATGGCGCTCCGCATGGCCGCCAGGTCCACCACGGCGGGCACGCCGGTGAAGTCCTGGAGGATCACCCGGGCGGGTTTAAAGGGGATCTCCTCGGCCTTGGGGTTCTTGGGGTCGTAGTTCGCCAGGGCCTGGATGTTCTCCCTGGTGACGACCTTGCCGTCCTCGTTGCGAAGCAAAGACTCGAGCAGGACCCGGATGGAGAAGGGCAGCCGTCCCACAGGCCCCACTCCGTCCTCCTCGAGCTTGGTCAACCGGTAGTAAGCGAACGTGCCCGAAGAAGTCTGAAGCTCGCTCCGGGCGCCGAAGGAATCCGGGTTCAACGTGTCGTTCATTGTAGAGCCCCCATGGCGTTTCCTGGAATTTCCGGTTATTGGGCTCCCCCACCCCCCTTCCTGTCAAGGAAGAGGGAAGCTGAAGGAGAGGAAAGCCGTGGGAGACGACGAAAGGGGAGGCCTTGCGGCCTCCCCTCCTCCGGCGCGCCCGGGGCGGGAAGGGCCTACTGCTCTCCCACCCGGCCGGCGCCCCCGGCGGTGACGATGAGACCCAGGCGGTTCGCCTTGGGATCGTAGACCAGCCACTGCTGGTAGAAACGGGCTTTCACCAGCACAGGGAGCTTGGGGATGGGGACCTTGACCGAGGCCCCGCCGTAGGGGCTGGTCATCCGGGCGGCCATGGAGTCGGGGGAGACAAGAAGGGAACAGCCCTTCGCTCCAAAGGGACCCAGGTCGAAGGGAAGGCGCGTCTTCCCCCAATAGGTCCTGGAGACGCCGGTCAGCAGGAAGACTGGAACCTTGGCCTTGAAGTAGAAAAGGCCCACCTGCAAGGTCTTCCCGATCACGGGGACCCCGTAGGCTAACAGTCGAGGCGTCCCGGCCGGCCCCTTGCAACCGGATCCGAATCGCTTATAGGACCCCACGTTCAACGACCCGCCCAACTTCTTCCGGGCCGCGGCGAAGGGAGGGTAGGAAGCCAGAGTCCCGGTGTTGTAGCCCCCCGACCAGGTGCAGCCCCCGTGGGTGTGGACCCCGACGGCCTTCTTCGTCGCGGCCACGATGACGGGAGCGCCCGAGTCGCCCCCCATGGTGTCGACCCGGTACATGATCCTGGAGCCGTAGACCCTGTAGAGAGGCCCGGTGTCGGTCTGCTGGACCAGATTGTAGGAACGGGGCGTGGAATCGGTTCCGTATCCCGTGATCCTCATCTTGGTGGAGAGCC
The DNA here is from genome assembly GCA_027011425.1 of Planctomycetota bacterium. GTDB lineage: Bacteria > Planctomycetota > UBA1135 > UBA1135 > JALUZX01 > JALUZX01. The sequence continues at coordinate 1,302 of JALUZX010000500.1, read as the reverse complement.
TGGGAGTAGCGTCGAAGCGGAAATAGTTCCCCTGGACCTGGCCGGCGAATTTCCCCGTCTGGGAGTTCTTGAGGGTCAGAAAGACGCCCCAGTCCCTTCCGGGCCCCCTGTTCTCGTAGGCCGCCTTGGCGGATCCCGCCCAGACATACTGGTCCCGGGGCGAGGGGAAGCGCATGCCTCCGGAGGAGCTGGAGAGGGGGACGTTGAACTGGACCGTAAGCCGGGTCAGGCGCCGGGCCCCAAGGACGTGCCCCGCCGTTGCGAAGCAGTTGAAAGGATTGATCAGCCAGGCCGACCCCACGGCGTAGTAGGACCCCATCCGGATGAGGGCCCGGGCCACCCGCTTGTCCCTGGAGAGGACCCGGTTATCCGGACCGCACAAGGTCATGGGGGCGGGGGTCACCGTCCCGGAGGAAAGGCCCCAGCCCACGCTCTTGATCCCGAAAGTGTTGCCCTTGGTCTTGGGCCCGGCGATGAGCCGGACTTTCACGGCCTCGCCGTTGAAGAAGGAGCTGTAGGGACCGTATTCCTTGAGGATCCGGGCGGTGAGGACCTCCTTGGCCCCGTCCTGGAGGGAGGAGACCTCCAGGGAACTGCCCGCGCCCAGGACGACGCCGGTGAACTCGAGCTGGAGGAAGGCCGCCCCCGGGTAGCGGACCACCGTCTCGAAGGCCTGGACCGCCTTGGCCCCGGGGTTGTCCACTTTGGGGCTCTGGAAGGACCAGGGCTGGATCCTGCCCACGATGGGAAGACGGATGTCCCCCTGGGAGGGGACGGCCGCCGCCAGAACGGCGAAAGCCGAGATCAAAAAGCTTCCGGCCCGGAGAGTCTTGGAACAGAGAATCATGGTTTCAACTCACTGGATGGTTGGGTTTTTCGGAGGGGGTGAACCCTCTATAGGGGAAAGATTGTTTCAGGATGGAACAAAAGCGCCTGAAAAACCGGTTCCCATGTAGATGATACAATCCAGGTTACTCTAAGGCCTCCAAGGAACTCCGGCAACACGACCCGCCTCTTCGATTTGTAACATCGATCCCGAGGGAAAAGGAGGGATGATTTACGCCTTTCCATCCGGTCCGCCCCACTCCTCCTGGAAGCGGATGCCCTCTTCCTCCAGTTCCCGGAGCACCGGTTCGTAGAGGCGGGGCTCCACGGGCAGGAGCACGCCCCGGGCCTCCACCTCCCCGGAGAGGAGGAGTTTCACCGCCGCCGCCAGGGGCAGCGAGACCGTCCGCGCCATGGCCGTGTCTCCCCCCGGTTCCCCGAAGGCCGCGAGCCTGGAGCGGCAGGCCCCCTCCTTTC
>JALUZX010000499.1 GCA_027011425.1 Planctomycetota bacterium | reverse complement strand
CTTCGTGGGCGGCGCGGGCTCGGCCATCATCGGCGGGCTCTACTGGAAGCGGGGCACCACGGCGGCGGCCTGGACGGCCATGATCGTGGGAATGTCCTTGAGCGGATACGGGATCATCGTGAAGCGGGACTTCATGGCCCAGCTCTTCCGGGCGGGCCTGGACTCCTGGTGGGCCCCCTTCGCGAGGCTCAGCCTCTGGATCCACGACGACAAGTTCGTCACGGGCCAGGTGATGACTTTTGTGGCCATCGCCGCGGCTGTCCTCTCGTATGTCACGATCTCGCTCGTCCAGCGCAGGGAATACAACCTGGACAAGCTCCTCCACAGGGGAAAATACGCCGTTGCGGAGGACCAGACGGAAGAGCACGAACAGCCCACGATCCTGGAGAAGCTCGGCTTCACCCGGGAGTTCACCGGCACGGACAAGTGGGTCACCTGGATCACCATCTCCTGGCCCCTGGTCTGGACGGTGATCTTCGTGGTGGTGACCCTCTGGTGTTTGGCCTCGCCCTTTTCGGACCAGACCTGGCTTCGCTACTGGCACGGCTGGACCTGGTTCATTCTGTTTTGCGGGGCCGCCATCCTGGTCTGGTTCACTATCGGCGGTTTCCGGGACCTGTTTCGGATGTTCCGCCGGCTCAAGACCTACCAGGCCGACGAGACCGACGACGGCCGGGTGGAATCCTTCGACCGGGACTGAGCCATCGCCTATCCTTGGGCTCCCGGGAGGGGGAGGGACCAGGCCATGGAAGAGACCTCGATGGAAATCTCTGCAACCTCAAGGCCCGCCCGCCCGGGCGGGGCCGCGGCCCGGCTGGACCGGCTCTACGAGTTCGAGCGGACCCCTGTGACCCCGGACAAGCTCCTGGGGCCGGGCTACTTCGCCGGCTCCTTCGCGGGCGAGCACGTGGCGGCCACGGAATTCGTGATCGGCGCCCTCTTCGTGAGCTGGGGCGCCGGGCTGAAGGACATCTTCCTGGGCCTGGCCATCGGAAACCTGCTGGCTGTGGCGAGCTGGACCCTGGTCTGCGCCCCCATCGCGGTGAAGACCAGGCTTACGCTCTACTGGTATCTCCGCCGGGCCTGCGGGCCTCTTTTCGCCCTGGTCTACAACATCCTCAACGCCCTGCTCTTTTGCATCCTGGCCGGGTGCATGATCACCGTCTCCGCCTCGGCCGTGCGCCTTCCTTTCGGCATCCCCTCCCAGGTCCAGTGGTATCCCACGAGCCCGGCCTTCGTGCTGGTGGTCCTGGTCGTGGGAGCCGTGGTGGTGACCCTGGCCATCCTGGGCTTCAAGCGCCTGGCCGCGTTCGCCTCGGTCTGCTCGCCCTGGATGCTGCTCATGTTCGTGGCGGGGGCCCTGGCGGTCCTGCCCGTGCTGGGCGAAAAGGCCGGCGCCGGCCCGGTCCGGGATCTCCACGCCTTTCTGGAGACGGCCCGAAAGACCGTCTGGACCGGAAAGACGCCCTCCGGCGGACCGCCGGCCATCACTTTTTGGCAGATCGCGGCCTTCGCCTGGATCTGCAACCTGGCCATGCACCTGGGGCTCTCCGACATGGCCCTCTTCCGGTTCGCCAAGCGTTCCTGGTATGGCGTCTTTTCCGCCTTCGGCATGTTTCTCGGCCACTACCTGGCCTGGATCTGCGCCGGCGTCATGGGCGCCGGGGCGGCCCTGCTCCTGAAAAGGCCCCTCACCGAGCTGGACTCCGGGGCCGTGGCCTTCCAGGCCCTGGGGGTCGCGGGAGCGATCGCCGTGGTCATCGCCGGGTGGACCACCTCCAACCCGACCCTCTACCGGGCGGGCCTGGCCTTCCAGGCCGTGACCCCCGGCTGGGCCCGCTGGAAGGTCACCCTGGCCGCCGGGGCGGCCACGACGCTGGTGGCCTGTTTTCCCTTCGTCTTCACCAGGCTCCTGGACTTCGTCGGGCTCTACGGGCTCCTCCTCTCGCCCGCCGGGGCGATCGTCATCACCGAGCACTGGATCTTCCCGAGACTCGGGATGGAGAGCTTCTGGGCGGAAAGACGGGGAAAGGGAAACAACGTCCCGGCCCTCCTGGCCTGGGGCGGGGGCATGGCCCTGGCGCTCCTGCTCTGGAGCACGGGGACCCTCCACCTCTTCTTCCTCTTCCTTCCGGTCTTCCCCTTCACCATCCTGGCCTACGTCCTCCTGGCCCGGGCCTTCGGGGCGGGGAAGAGAACAGGACCCGCCGAAGGGGCAGGCCCCAAAGA
>JALUZX010000498.1 GCA_027011425.1 Planctomycetota bacterium | reverse complement strand
CCTCAGGCTCCGCCGGCGGCGGAGCCTGAGGAAACCCGGCTCCTTCACGGGGGTCAGGGAGTGGAGGAGGGCCACCGCCGGCGGGGCCTTGCCCCGCCCCGGCAAAGCCAGGAGATGGTGCCTGCAGGAGTCCAGGCTTCCCAGGTTGAAGTGCAGGACCCCATCGAAGCCCCGGACCAGGCGGGCGAAGGCCCTCTTCCCCCGGAAGTCCCAGGTTCCCTCGATCCCCAGCCGGGCCCGGCAGGGAACTCCCGCCCTCTCCGCCCGCGCCTCCAGGGGACCCAGTTCCTCATAGGGGGGACAGACCAAGCCGGCAGGCACCACCCGTTCCCGGTCCAGGGCCTCCAGGAGGTCCGCCAGGAACAGCTCCGCCCCTCCCAGGTGGTGCGAGTCCAGGACGAAGAGCACCCGAAGGGGCGGCATGGAGGGAAGGCCCGGGCCTATCCTTTACGCTTCTCCGGAACGATCCGGGTCCACCCGAAGGGATCGGGAAGCCGGCCGAACTGGATCCCCGTGAGCCTGTCGTAGAAGGAACGGGCCGCATCTCCCACGCCCCCGTCCCCGATCACCACATCCTCGTCCTCGATGAGAAGGGTCCCGATGGAGGTCACCACGGCGGCCGTGCCCACGGCGAACATCTCCTTCAGCTCCCCCGTCCGGGCGCCCGCCCTGATCTCGTCCACCGAAATCGAGCGCTCCTCCACCTCGTATCCCATGTCCCGGGCCAGGGTCATGATGGAGTCCCGGGTGACTCCGGGAAGGATGCTCCCGTCCAGGGGCGGGGTGGTCAGGGTGTTCCCGAAAAGGCACATGACGTTCATGCCGCCCAGCTCCTCGATGTGCTTGAACTCCCTGGCGTCCAGGTAGAGGACCTGGGCGCACCCCTTTTCCTTGGCGATCTTTCCAGGGAGAAGGCTGGCGGCGTAGTTGCCCGAGGTCTTGGCGAAGCCGATGCCTCCCACGGCGGCCCGGACGTACTTTTTCTGGATGTAGATCTTCACCGGCTTGAAGCCCGAGGGGAAGTAGGGCCCCGCGGGGCCGACGATGATGTAGAAGAGGTAGGAGTTGGAGGCGCTCACCCCCAGGCCGGGCTCGTCTCCGATGATGGTGGGGCGGATATAGAGGCTCCCCTTCCCGTCCGCCGGAATCCAGGCCCGCTCCAGGTCCACCAGGGTTTCGATGGCCTCGAGCCAGAGTTCGGGTCCCACGGGAGGGATGCAGAGCCGGCGGGCGGAGTTGTCGATCCGCTCGCCGTTCTTCTCGGGCCGGAAGAGGGCCACCCGGCCGTCTTCCCATGCGTAGGCCTTGAGGCCCTCGAAGACCTCCTGCCCGTAGTGGAGGACGTTGGCCGCCGGGTCCAGGGTGATGGGCCCGTAGGGAACGATCTCGGGGTCGTGCCACCCCTTTTCCTCGCTCCAGCGGCACCTGAACATCCGGTCCGAGAAGACCCGCCCGAATCCCGGGTCCTTCTTCTTTTCCTCGATCTCCGCCCTGGGGGTCTCAGAAACGGGGTGGATCTTGATTTCCATGGTCGTCTCCTGGGCCTTGAATCGCCTCCCCTCCCCTTTTTTCACCTGCTGGAACGCCCGGGAAGACGAGTTTTTTCCCCCGGGCGATCCCTCCCGGCCCCCGCTGCTCCCGGCTGATAGCTGATAGTAGATTGGTCTTCCCCCTTTCCGCCGAGGATCTTCAGGGTTACACCCTCCGCGGGGCGACCTGGAGGGTCTGCCTCAACTTGACGATGCTCCTGGGCGGGATATAGCCCCTCACGCTGGCGCAGGCGTAGACCAGGACGTCCCGGCCCAGAAGGGTCCCCGGGTTGAGGACTGTGTTGCACCCCGTCTGGGCCCCGTCGCCCAGGACGGCGCCGAACTTGGCCAGGCCCGTGTCGTAGGTCCGGTCCGCCACGCGGATCCGCAAAGTAGGCCGCTTGCCCGTGGCCGGGTCCTTCTTGCTGGAAACGGTCACGTTGGAGAGCTTGGTCCCCGCTCCCAGGTTGGTCCGGTTGCCGAGAACGCTGTCCCCTACGTAGGCGAAATGCGGCGCATGGGCCTGGTCCAGGAAAAGAGCGTTCTTCGCCTCCGTGACATGGCCGATGGTGCAGGCCCGCCCGGTGAGAACGTTCCCCCTAACGTAGGCCCCCTGGGAAACCTTGGTCTCCGGCCCGATCCAGGCGGGCCCCTTGATATAGGCCCCGGGTTCCACCAGGGCTCCTGGCCCGATGTAGATC
>JALUZX010000497.1 GCA_027011425.1 Planctomycetota bacterium | reverse complement strand
GTCCTCCCGGCCGCTCCCAGGGGAGGACGGCGGGGCTGAAGAGGGGAAGCCTCTCGGACGGATATCGCCGGATTTCCTCGGGCGTAAAATCCAGGCCCGTGTTCACCGGGACCTTCGCCCCCAACTCGAAACCTCCGTGCACCCAGGGAACGGCGGGCATGGCGCAGAGCAGGGCGAAGAGCCCCGGCGCCAGGACATCCCCTCCGGAGCGGCCCGCCGCCCTGGGTGAGTCGTGGGTCTCCGCCGTAGCGAAAAAGGGCAGGGGAAGCCTTTCGGCGGAAAGCCTCCGGAGCAGACCCACCAGCTTCTCCCGCGGCCACACGTCCAGCCAGGAATACCCCAGCACCGCGTCGAACCCCTCCCGCGCGGTCTCCTCGCTCACGGCGAAGTTCTCGTCCCAGAAGGCGAAAGACGGATCGAGCTTCCGGGCGGCCGAAAGGAACCTCTTCTTGAGGTCCGGCGGAAGGGCGTGCCCCATGTCCACCATCACCCCGTCCACGCCGAATTTCTCCCGCCACCAGGGAAGGATGCCGGCGATCCTGTCCCAGAGATCGGCCACCCGGTTCTCCGGGCGGGCGAGCCTCTCGTCATACATGCGAACCGTATTGTAGGCCACGTAGTTGAAGTCCGGGTGATCGTAGAGCCTCAGGTAGGCGGCGTCCTTCCACGCGGGCTGGTTGTCGTCGGGGGGCCAGTCGGCGAAGGCCGTGGCCACCCGCACCCGCCGCCCCGCCCGGTCCCTGCCGATCCAGCAGCCCTCCACCTTTTCCAGGGTCTCCGGCGCCGGGGGCTCGCGGAAGAGGGCACGGTAGGCCTCGGGCGGCGGGGGAAGGTCCCGGAAGTCCCGTTCCCATTCCACCTTCCGCTTGATCACCTCCAGCGTCCCCGGGGGAAAGACGGGCGGGCCGTAGAGCCCGGGGTCTTCCGACCCTTCCGGCCGGTCCGGCAGGTCCGCGTCCACCCAGTAGAACCACTCGGGATGCTCGGCCACCCAGTCGCTGTCCGGGGCGGCCGTCCTGGGAACGAACTCCACCACCACCCGCATGCCCAGCCTGTGGGCGGCGGCCGCGAAGGCCTCCATGCACGCCTCGGGGCCGAGTCCCAGGGCCGGCTCGGCCAGGGTCTCTTCCACCCTGTAGGGATCGCGGACGGAGTAGGGGGAGCCCAGGATCCCTTTTCGGCCGCACCTCCCCATGGCCGCCACCGGAAGGAGGTGGACCGTGTCGCAACCAAGAGACCGTATGTAGGGAAGGAGCCCCAGGGCCTTCACGAGGGTCCCCGTCTCCCGCCACCCACCTTCCAGGGGCTCCACCCGCGTCACGCCGTCGCCGTCGTGGTCCCAGGCCGCCCCGAGGCGCACGAAGAGGTTGTAGGCCGCGGCCTTCCGGGTCCACCCGGGCTCGGGGGTGGGCGGCTCCTCCCGGGAGCCCAGGATCTTCTCCAGGGACTCCAGGACCCAGCCCGCCGGGTCCGCCTTCACCACGCCCCCCGGGGCCCCCGTCCAGGCCCCGGGGACCAGGTAGGGCCCTTCGAACTTTCCCAGCGCCCCCTCCAGGGCCGCCTTGAACCGGCCCAGTACGTTCTCTTCCCGATCCAGCATGGTTTGGTTTCCCTCCCTTTCAGGACTTCCTGGGCGGCAGGCGCCTGAGGGCATCCAGGAATTCGTCCAGTTCCGCTACGGTGTTGTAGATGTTCGGGGAGACGCGGATGCCGTCGAAGCCCGAAAACTCGGGCCCGATGGGCGTCACCACGATGCGATGCTCCTTCCAGAGGTAGGAGTAGATTTCGGATCCCTTGTATCCCCTGATGGTGAAGGCCGCCATGGCGCAGGTCTGCGCCGGATCCGGGTTGGAGACCAGCTTCAGTCCGGGAATCCCGGAAACCCGGTCGGTCCAGTATTTCTTGAGGTAGTGGAGCCGGGCCCGTTTCCGCTCGCCGCCGACGGCCTCGTGGAAGGACACCGCCTCGGCCGTTCCCAGGACGGCCGGGATGGAGTGGGAGCCGTAGTGCTCGAACTTGCGGATGTCCCCGCCCCGGGGCTTCTCGGCGTAGAAGAGCGGCCAGGTGGCGGGAATCCGCTCCTTGCGCATCCAGAGCATCCCCACCCCCATGGGGGCGCATAGCCACTTGTAGAAGCTGGTTCCGTAGAAGTCGCAGCCGATCTCCCCCACCGGGGGCCCCACGTGGGCGAAGGAGTGGGCCCCGTCCACCACCGACAGGATCCCCAGCT
>JALUZX010000496.1 GCA_027011425.1 Planctomycetota bacterium | reverse complement strand
TAAATACGCCCGGCACACACCCTGCCCGCCGGGAGACGGCGACCAGTGGAGGATCGATTTCTCCCGGGTGGAGTGGCTCTACGACATCATAGGCGGGAAATACCGGAAGATCCCCAGGGCGTCCAGGCCCGAGGACAACTGGGTCTGGTCCCCCATCGGGGTGATCGACATGCACCGCCCCGAACGCTGGGGATACGTCCAGTTCAGCCGGGGAAGACCCGGGACCGTTTCCTTCCACCCGGATCCGACCCTTCCCGCCCGGGATTTTCTCATGGGGTTCTACCATTCCTGGAGGAGCCGCCCGGCGAAGCGGACGGGTTGGGAGAAGTCTTTCAGGGTCCCCTCGCCGGCCCCGGGCTTTCTCGGGCCGGTCCGCTTCGAGCGGAAGGGAAAGAGGTGGACTCTCCGGGGCCGGGTCCGGGGAAGGGACGGGAAGATCCTGGAGTTGATCCTCCACCAGGATTCGCTCCTGGAAGCCCGGCCGGTGAAGTGAGGCCCCCGCGGCGGGGAGAGGGTCAATCCCTGACGTACCGGTTCTCCACGGGGACCTTGGTGACGGGGTTCTTCTTGATGTATTTCAACAGGGCCGTGCGGAGCTTTATGCCCGTGTCCCGTTTGCGGGGATTGGCCCGGAAGATCCCCGATTTGTCGCCGGACCCGGCCAGGTAGGAATTCATGGCGACTTTGTATACGGACCTTGGATTCAGAGGGGTCCCGCCGGGCAGGATGACCTTCGTCACCTTCCGTCCCTTGTAGTGGACCCTGATCCCCGAAACCTCCAGGGCCGAGCGGCCCGTGCGGAAGAAGACGTCCAGGGCCCGCCGGATCTCCGAACCCCTGAGGGGCATCACCACGATGGTGTTGTCGAAGGGGATGAACTGGAAGATGTCACGCCTGGTCACCTTTCCCTTGGGTAGGTTGCACCGGAGCCCCCCCTTGTTGGCGAAGCCTATGTCCGCCTCGGCCGCCCACCGTGTCACGTCGGCCGCCAGGTTGCCCGCGCTGGAAGAGCGCCGCGCCCGGGTCCGCCTGAGATCGGCCGAGAGGACCCCCACGGGTTTGTCCCACTTCTCCCTGATGGGCCGGGTCCGCTCGGCCAGCCATGCCCGGGTCTCAGGGTCCCGTCCCACGGAGTCCAGGCGCAGGTCCACGACCCTCGATTTCCTGAAGCGGATCTCCTTCTTCCTGGGAAGGACCTGGTATTCGATGTGGTCGATCTCCGTGCCCTTGCCGTGGGTCTGGAAGATCCGGATGTGGCCCTCCACGATGGGCCGGCTCAGCCGGGTATGGGAGTGGCCGCCCAGGATGATCTTCAGGCGCTTCACGTCCTGAAGTCTTTTCGCAAGGCTCTTGTCGATCTGCACGCCGTCGTGGGTCATGAGCACGAACTGGTCCCCTTCGGCCCGGAGCCTCGGAAGCCAGGCCCGGAAGGTCTTTTCCTCGCCGGCGAATTCCACCCCTCCAAGGGGGCCGGCCGTGACCGAGGGGGTATCCTTCAGGATGAGCCCGAAGAAGAGGATCCTCACCCCTCTCACCCTCTTCACCCAGTAGGGCTTGAGATCGTCCGCCGGCTTCGGGGGCTCCGGGCCTTTCATGGCTTTTTCGGGATCCGTGCCCGGGGGAAGGATGTTGGCGGCCAGCACGGGGAAGCGGACCGAGTGGACCAGGGCCACCAGGTTGGTCCAACCGTAATCGAAATCGTGGTTCCCCACGACGGTGGCCTCCAGCCCCATCCGGGTGAACCACTCCATCACGATCCGGCCCTTGGTCTCGTTTCCCTCGGGTGTCCCCTGGAACCAGTCTCCCGTATCCAAAAAGAGGACGGTCGCTCCCGAGAGGGCCGCCGCGGCCCGGACCCGCTTGACGTAGGCCGCCACGGCCGCGGCGCCGCCCTGGAGCGGGGGCTTTCCGTTCTTCCAGTCCCGCCGGGGGGCCCAGGTGGCGGGGAGGGGGAAGACCTGGCCGTGGAAGTCGTTGATGTGGAGGATCACCAGTTTCCCCGGGCCTTCTTCCCGGGCGCCCTCCCGGGCCTGGACGGCCTCGCGGGGCGGCCGGGCTCCCGGACCCTGCCTGCAGGAGTCCAGGGAAGCCGGAAGAACCAGGGCGGCAAGGAACAACAAAGGCGGGAAGGGGCGGGGTTTCATCGGTTTCCTCCAGGTTGAGGGCCCTACCCTGCGGCGGGGGAGAGGAAAAGACAACCCCGGCCTTGCGGGGGAGAAGGCTCGGCCTTT
>JALUZX010000495.1 GCA_027011425.1 Planctomycetota bacterium | reverse complement strand
CCGCCAAGGCCCCTCCCGCCCTGGTCCAAGAGCTTTCCTCCACCTTCGCCAAGCTCAAGAGCCTGCTCCGGGAGCTGGAAGGAATCCGGACCAAGGCCATGGGCACGGCCGGCCAGGCGGAACGGGCCGCCCTGGTCTCCCGTTTCAATACCGTGAAAAACCAGTTCATCCGGACCAGGACTCTCCTTCTGGACAAGGTGGAAAAGGCCCGCAAGGCCTACCCGGCAGATCCCGGGGTCTGCAAGATCCACATCCAGTTTGCCCTGGGCCGGAAAGACTGGAAATCCGCCCTGGAGGATTCGAAGGTCCTCCTCCAGGCTTCTCCAAAGGACAAGGACCTGGTGGGCCAGCAGGCTTACATCTTTCTCCAGTTGGGCCGACTGGAAGACACGGTGGCCCTGCTTCGCCGCCTCAGGAAACTCACCGGCAAGAAGACCCAGGAAGCCCCCCTCCTGACCCAGTGCCTGGCGAACATGGGTCGTTACGACCAGGCCCTGGCGGAGATCGCCTCCTTCCGAAAGGCCACGGGAGACCCGTCGGCCCTGGTCCAAATGGAGGCGGACTGCCTCTTCCAGCTCCACAAGTGGAAGGAGGCCGCCCAGGCCGCCCGGAAAGGAGCGGCCCTGCTGGCCAAGAAATTGTCCTCCGCCCGGAACATGCAGGAAGCCCGCAGGATGCAGGCCGGGATCGACCAGATGAAGAAACTCGCCAAGGCGGCGGAGGACTACCCGGGTTTCCTGGAGGAAGAGAAGAAGCTCGAGGCCGCCGAGGAGAAGAAAGGGAACAACCCCTTGGTGGCCATCGAGACCAACCGGGGCGTGATCGAGGTGGAACTCTTCGAGGACAGCGCCCCCAACACCGTGGCCAACTTCATCCAGTTGGCGGAAAAGAAATTCTACGACGGCACCAAGTTCCACCGGGTCATCCGGGGTTTCATGGTCCAGGGCGGGGATCCCAACTCCAAGAACGACGACCCCTCCGACGACGGGCGGGGAGGCCCGGGATACAAGTTCGCCGACGAGTGCCGCAACCCCGGCGCCCGGAAGCATTTCGCCGGGTCCCTCTCCATGGCCAATTCGGGCCCCGACACCAACGGGTCCCAGTTTTTCATCACCCAGGTGATCACCTGGCACCTGAACGGCCGCCACACCGTCTTTGGAAGGGTGGTCAAGGGGATGGACGTAGTCCTCGCCACGCGCCAAGGGGACGTGATCAAGAGCGTGAAGGTCCTCCGCAAGAGGAACCACCCCTACAAGGTGAAGAAACTGGATTAGCCCCGGCGCCCCAGGCTCCCCGAGACGGGGGAGGCCACGAAATTGCCCATCTTTCCCAGGAGGGAAAGGAAGGGCCCCCCGGGCGGCCCAAAATTGTGCTGGGAAGCCGGGGGGAGGAGGCCATGGGAAGGCCCCACTGCAGGGGGAAGCGATTCATTTTGAATCGCCGGGGGGGGGACTTCCCCTTTACTCCCTCCCAGGCCTTGACCTTTCTCGAGGGGAGAGTTAAATTTCCCAGGTTTTCATCGAGCCGCCTTTCCTGGGTGGCTTCAACAGTCCGTTCCTTGCATCCACTCTCTTTTCCCTTTCATGGAGGTAAAGACCATGCGCAAACTTCTTCTTCTCTCATCCATGGGCCTTCTCCTGGCCTCAGGTGCCATGGCTCAGGGCAATGTGGCCCCGCCCCACCTGACCAAGTTCGGGAAGGACCCCATCTTCAACGCCCCCAACATCCCGGGCACCAAATTCAGCCAGATCAACATGATCCCCTATCCCGGCAAGCCCGGCAAATTCATCGTAGCGATTACCGTGGCCACCGGCCTTCCCGCGGCCAACGGCGGTGTGGGAGGTTCGGACTTCCTCATGGGCGTCTACGATGCCCCCAAGAAACAGTTCACCCCCGACAAGAACGCCGCCTTCGTGAACAGCTCCAAGGCTGAGTTCGGCCTGACCCTGCACCACTCCGGCCTCTATGCCTACATGGAATCCGCGGGAGGGGGAAAATACTCTCCCTACCTGCTCTCCCGCAAAAGCCTGAACGCCCCCTTCAGCGTGGTGGGAATCATCAAAGGCCTGCCCATGAGCCAGGGCTGGTGGGACGGCTCCCTGGCGGACATCGGCGGCAAGATGCACATTCTCTACGTGTTGAACCACAACATCGTGGCGGCGCCCCTCACGATCAGCGGCGGAAACGTCACCGCCGGGAACCCCATCACCCTGGTGACCACCCCCGCCCCCCC
>JALUZX010000494.1 GCA_027011425.1 Planctomycetota bacterium | reverse complement strand
CCCCTCGGCTGGAGGAAATCTCCCTCCCCTCCGGCTTTCCCTCGTGAAAGGGCGTACCTTGAAGGGAAAGGTCCTTTCCCGGGATGGGTCCCCCAAGGCCCGGGTCTTCCTCTTCTGGGAGGAAGCGTGGGCCGGCGGGCTCCTGCTCAGAAGGGGTGCATCCACGGACGAAGCAGGGAATTTCCTCCTTCAAGGGCTTCCCTGGAATCCACCCCCCTCCCACCTCTGGGTGAGCTTTCCCCGGGGCGGATACCGGAGGGTGGACTTGAACCGGGCCGGCGGCCTCTCCTCGGGAAAGGTCCTGATCCGCCTCCCCTGGTGATCAATCGCCGAAGTGGATTCCCTGGGCCAGGGGAAGGTCCTTGCCCCAGTTGATGGTGCAGGTCTGGCGGCGCATGTAGGCCTTCCATGCGTCGGAGCCGGCCTCCCTGCCGCCGCCCGTGTCCTTTTCTCCCCCGAAGGCCCCGCCGATCTCCGCTCCCGAGGTCCCCAGGTTGACGTTGGCGATCCCGCAATCGGAACCCTTGTGGGAGAGGAAGGTCTCCGCCGAGAGGAGGTTGGTGGTGAAGATGCTGGACGAAAGACCCTGGTCCACGGAGTTCTGGATCTCGACGGCCTCCTCCAGGTCCTCCACCTCGAAGACGTAGAGGACGGGGGCGAAGGTTTCTTCCCGGGTGATGGCCATGTCCTTGCGGGCCTTGACGATGGTGGGCTCCACGAAGAAACCCTTGTCGTATTCCCCTCCCGTGAGCTTGTTTCCTCCGTAGAGGATTTCTCCTCCTTGTTTCTTCGCTTCCTCCAGGGCGGCCATCATCTGCTCCACGGCAAGTTCGTTGATCAGAGGTCCCATCAGGACCCCTTCCTCCAGGGGGTTTCCCACCTTGACCTGCTTGTAGGCCTCCACCAGGCGCCGGGTGATCTCCGGGGCGATCCCTTTCTGAAGGATGAGCCTTCTCGTGGAGGTGCATCTCTGGCCCGCCGTTCCCACGGCGCCGAAGAGCACGGCCCGAACCACCAGGTCCGGGTCGGCGTCGTCCATGACCAGCACGGCGTTGTTGCCTCCCAGTTCCAGGAGGGTCCTGCCGAGACGTTCCGCCACGACCTTTCCCACGTGGCGGCCCATCCGGCAGGAGCCCGTGGCCGAGACGAGGGGGACCCGGCGGTCCGCCAGGAGGGCTTCCCCCACGTCCCGGGACCGGCCGATGACCAGGTTCATCACGCCCTGGAACCCGTGGCGGGCCAGAACCTCGTCTGCGATCCGTTGGGCCGCAATGGAAGTGAGCGGCGTGGAATGGGAAGGCTTCCAGAGGACCACGTCCCCGCAGACGGCGGCGATCATGGCGTTCCATCCCCAGACCGCCACGGGGAAATTGAAGGCGGTGATCACCCCCACCACCCCCAGGGGATGCCACTGCTCGTACATCCTGTGGTGGGGCCTCTCGGAGTGCATGCTGAGGCCGTAGAGCTGGCGGGAAAGCCCCACGGCGAAATCGCACATGTCGATCACCTCCTGGACTTCCCCCATCCCTTCGGCGGCGATCTTGCCCATCTCCAGGGAGACGAGTTTTCCAAGGCTTTCTTTCTTTGCCCGGAAGGCGTCGCCGATCTCCCGGACGATGGCTCCCCTTTCCGGGGCGGGCACCATCCGCCACTCCAGGAAGACCTCCCGGGCTTTCTTCACCACCTCCTCGTATTCCTGGACGGAGGCCTGCCGGACCTTGGCGATGATCTCTCCCGTTGCGGGTGAGACCGATTCCACCACTTCGCCGCCCGGTTGCTCCAGGAAACTCCCGTGGCTCACTCCCGAATGGAGCCCGCCCTTTCGAATGCCCAGGTCACTGAGAAACGAATCGTCCATGGCTTTCCACCTCCTTTTTTTAGCCTCCTGCCCCAAGGATCGGGCCAAGAGTCTCCGGGGGCAAGAGAAAGAGGGAAAAGGAAAGTTCAGGCGGAGGGTGTCCCCAGTCTTCCCTGGGCGGTAGAGGCCGGAGAGAGAAGGCGGGGGTCAAGGGAGATCGACCGATTCCCCTTCTTCGTGCTCCAGGCTGATGAGGCCCCTCTTCCACTCTTCGAAGGCGATGCGGATGGGGTTCCGTTCCCTGGTCTCGTAAAGAGGCTTACCACCCCGCACCAGTTCGCGCACCCTCTTCTGAAGCAAAGTGGTCAGCTGAAAGGAGCTGTTCACTTCGTTCATCAGCATCTGGGGAAGAGAATCTTCCATGGTTCTTTGCCCGTTCTATGGTTTCGTCCTTCAGGAGGGCTTAATAAACACCTCGGGTCGAGGGCGGCATTGTAGGAAGGCGGAAACTTTTGGCAACCCCTTGGAAAATGAACAGGATCGACCTGGACGACCTTCTGGACCCCCTGGAAGGAGTGGAGAAACCCGGCAGGTACCTGGGGGGGGAGTGGAACCAGCCCCCTTGGGAGGACCTGGCCTCCCGTCCCAGGCGGGCCGTGCTCTGCTACCCCGATCTCTACGAGCTGGGCATGAGCAACCTGGGGCTCCAGGTCCTCCTGGAAGCGGCCCGTCCCCTGGCTTCCTGGGCCGTGGAACGGGTTTTCCATCCCGGGGCCGCCCTGGCCGCCAGGATGAGGGAGCGCCGGGTTCCCCTCTTCTCCCTCGAGACCCGCCGTCCCCTGGCCGAGGCGGACTTGTTGGGTTTCAGCCTCCAGACGGAAACGACCTACACCAACCTGCTCGAGATCCTGGAGCTGGCCGGGATCCCCTTGGAGGCCGCCCGGCGGGACGAGACCCATCCCCTGGTTGTGGCTGGCGGGTCAGGAGCCTTCCACCCCGAACCCTTGGCTCCCTTCCTGGACATCCTGGTCCTGGGCGACGGGGAGGAGGCTTTTCCCGCCCTCCTGGGCAAGGTGGAGGAGATCCTGGCAGGCGGACTTCCCGGGAGAGAGGAACTCCTCTGGGAGCTGGCTCGGGCCTTCCCCTGGGTCTACGTTCCGGCTTTCTTCGAGCCACGCTGGGACGGGACGGGCCGTTTCGCCGGTATCGATCCAGTCCGGCCGGGCATCCCCTTCCCTTTGCGGGGCGCCTATGTGGAGAGCCTGGAAAAGGCCCCCTTTCCCGAGGCCCCCATGGTCCCCTGGATCGAGACGGTCCACGACAGGGTGGCCGTGGAGATCATGCGGGGCTGCGTCCAGGGGTGCAGGTTCTGCGAGGCCGGCATGCAGCGCCGTCCCCTCCGGTTCCGGAGCAAGGAGAGGATCCTCCGGATCGCGGGCAGGGCCTTGGACGCCACGGGCCACGACCAGGTCTCCCTGCTCGGCCTTTCCGCCTCGGATCACCCGGAACTCAAGGAGATCATGGAGGCCTTCGACCGGGCTTTTTCGGACCGGAAGATCAGCGTGGCCCTGCCCAGTCTCCGGGTGGACAAGGACCTGGCCTGGCTTCCCGGGGCGCTCAGGAAGGTGCGGAAATCCACGCTCACCATGGCCCCGGAGGCAGCCACGGACAGGCTGCGCAGGGTGATCAACAAGAATATCACCACCGACGACCTGCTCCGGGGAGCCGAAGAGGCCTGGCGGCTGGGGTGGCGGGGCCTGAAGCTCTACTTCATGATCGGCCTGCCCGGGGAGACAGAGGAGGATTTGCGGGCCATTGCCGGCCTGGCCGCCGTGGTGAGTCGGCTCAGGCGGAAGTCCCACGGCGGGGCGGGGCCTGTGAACGTGACCATTTCCACCTTCGTGCCCCGACCTTGGACTCCTTTCCAGTGGGCGGAAATGATCGATCCCGCCGAAGTGCGCCGCCGCCAGGACGTGATCAAGGGGTCTCTCCAGGCCCGTTCTGTGCGCCTCAAGTTCCACAAGGCGGAACGTTCCTTCCTGGAGGCAGTCCTGGGACGAGGGGACCGGAAGGTGGCGCAGGTCCTTCTCCGGGCCAGGGCTCTGGGGGCCCGAATGGACGGTTGGGCCGATTCTTTTCGGTGGGATACCTGGCTCGAGGCCTTCGAGGAGACCGGGGTCGATCCCGCCGTTCAGGGTCTCCGGTCCCGGGGGCCCCATGAGGCCCTCCCCTGGGATCATCTCACCTGCGGCGTGCGCAAGGAGTGGCTCCTGGCCGAGTGGGAGCGCTCCCGCCGGGGAGAGACCACCCCCTCCTGCCAGGATGGCCCCTGTTCCGCCTGCGGGTGGGATCCCCGGGCCTGCCGGTCCGCCAGGGTCCCAGGGGGGACCTACCAGGCTCCGAAAACGTAAACCCTGCAGGGCCGCCGGTTTCGATTCCGGGACCGGACGAGACTTTTGTCGCGTCCGTCAAGAGTCGCTTCCGCGGGAATCCATCATCACATGGTCATGCGGGGATTCCGGACCACGATTTCAGCCCAGGCGGGCCAGGGCCCAATCGGCAAGCATGATGCAGGCCCGGGCGGACTTCTCCTGGGTCTTCGAGTAGATCTCCAGGAGCCTCTTGCCCCCTTCCTGGGTTCCGCCGCCCCGGATTCCCAGGAACCTGGAAGGGCGGCTGAGAAAGGCAGGGTCCAGGAGGTTGGAAGCAGCCACGGTGACCCAGTAGAGGTCTCTGAGCTGGCGGAAGAAGACCATGCACTCCGAGAGGTCCTTCAGGGGCCTTTCGATCTCGGGCCACCTTTCGGACAGGGAGGCGGGAAGGGCGGGGGTCACCTTCTTCCGCAGTTTCCCCGTGGCCAGGAGGGTAAGGAGAATCATTTCCTGGCACCGCAAGCCGCCGGGGCCCTCCTTGAGGTCCAGTCTCAGCAGCTCGTCTTCCGCGCTGCAGGCCTTCTTCACCTGTCCCGCCATGCCCCGGATGTAGGGGCCGGCCTTCTCGAAGAGGATGGGATGGATGATCTCCTGGTCCAAGGATCGCCGGAAATGGTCCTCCCCCGCGCCGAACCGGGAACCCAGGAGGATGGATGTCTCCACCAGGGGAGGCTCCAACTTCTCCCGGAAATGACGCTTGACCTGTTCCAATGTGGAGACCATGGGCCCCAGGTGGTCGGCCAGACAGAAATGGGGCATGAGCCCCCGGCGGCCGAGTTCCTTGCCCACCCGCTGCAGGACCTTGGCGAGGAAGGGGACCTCTTCCTCCCTGTTGCAGAGGGCGAAGAGGTCGCAGTCCTCGGAGAAGGTGTCTCCCCGGGCGGTTCCCCCCGCCAGGAAGAGGCCGATCTCCACGTCCGCCATCTCCAGGGCCCCCGTCTCTTCCAGGACCTCTCCCAGGCAGGTGTGGTAGAGCTGGGAGAAGAAGGGAATGAAAAACCGTTCGAAGGATTCCACCGTGCCGATCTTGGAGGGGGAACCCAGGGTGAGGAGACCCAGCCTCACCCTTTCCATGTCGAAGGAATCTCCCAGGGCCTCCCTTCTCTCGGGAAAGGTGGGCCTGGTCTGGCCCCAGGCCCTCAACCCGTGGGCGATCCGGTCCAGGGATTCCGTGTTGGACAGGTGGCTCACCACGTAGGGATGCCTTTCCACGACGCTCAGAAAGAAGCGCTGGAAATAGCGGCTGTGGCTGTAGAAGAGCCTGGAGAGCCGCCGGATCTGGGCGGCGTAACCCGAGACGGGTTCGTCGTCCACGACCTCGATCTTCTTCAGGATCTCCGCCACCCGCCTTTGTTCCTCTTCGCTCAGGCTTCCCAGGAAATGGCAGACCCGGCGGGAGTCCAGGAGGAAGACCTGGACCAGCCGTAGAGGGAGATCCCCTTCGCCGGCAAGGGTGTCCAGGAAGCCTTGGACCAGGACCCGGACCAGCGGGCCCACTCCTTCCCTGTGGGCATGCTTCTGAAGGAGGGTGATCAAGCGCATCACCCCGCGGGTGGTCCTGTGAGCCCCGGATGAGATCCTGAGAAGGAGTTTCTCCAGGGGGCGCCTGGGCAGGGCGGCGGCCTCCCTGAGGAGGGACTCCACCAGGCCCCTGTCCTCTTCCATGCGGTCCAGGATGTCGTCCCAATACCCGACCCCGCGGAATCTACGGGCGGCTCGGACCAGCTCCACCAGGCCCGCCTTGCCCTTCCCCGAGGGGGGGGATTCGAGGAAAGGAGCGAAAAAAGTGGTCCGCCCCAGGTGGACCTTGAAGCGATCCACGAACCTGAGCACCAGGTTCCGGGCCAGGCGAACCTTCTGGTGGTAACGGAAAACCAGGCCCTGCCAGGCCGTAACGGGCCCGGCGTCCTCGTAGCCCATGAGCCCGGCGATCCTGGTCTTCTCTTCCAGGAGGTCCGGCTGGGGGAGGGAGATTTCCTCGGTCTCCTCCACGTAGAAATGGTAGAGCTGGCGGAAGGTTTCGAAAAAGAGGATATGGTCCTCGAGTTCGTCGTAGAGGGGAATGTCCTGGGGCATCCTGCGCCGGAGGACATCCAGGAGGGTGAGGGGATCGGGCGCTTCCACCTTGTAGAGGGACTTGGAGAGACAGAGGATCCCTTTCAAGGGCCGGATGGCGTCTTCCTTGGGCCGGAGAAGGGTCGAATCCAAGGGCCGAGTGGCCAACAGCAGGATCTCTCCCAGGTTGCCCCGGAAGAAGGTCTCATGGTGGATGTTGTCGCCCCTCTCGTCGTAGTAGAAGAGCCCCTTGACCTTTTCGGTGAACTTCTTGAAGAGCATGGAGGAGCCCAGGATCAGGTCGGCGCTGAGCATCTCCGAGACGGAGACGAAATCCCTGGGGGTCCTTTCGAGGAAGTTCCGGAAGTGTTCCACCGTTCCCGAGTAGACATTGCCTCCCGCCTCCTCGGCCACGTGGAAGTCCATGCGGGTTGCGTAACGAAGCATCTCCGTGGAGAGCCTGGATACGGCGCGCCGGAGCAGTTCCGTTCCCGGGGAACCGTCGTCTAAAACGCACACGTCCAGGTCGTCCCGGTCCCAGCGGGACCCTACGTTCAAGACGGCGAACTCGGGCCGCACCCCCGAGGGAAGGAGGATCTCCAGGACCTTGGACATGTAGGCCCTGAGCAGGGCCTGGAACCCTTCGGCCGAGGAGAGGAGGAAGGCCTTTCTCGCCCGGGCGGGTTCGAGGGAGCGTGAGATCTCGAGTCCCAGGGCGTCCAGGAGCGCCAGGTTCAAGTGGACCAGTTGCAGGGCCTGGTATACCCCCAGGAAGGCGAGCTTCTCCTCCCTGTCGCGTCCCATGCGCGACACCGTTTCCATCTCGGAAGGGATGTCCCTGGCCCTGTCCCATAGCCAGACTCGGTGCCTGAGGCCCTTCTCCTCGAGTCGCCTCTCCAACTCCCCCGCCTTGCGCAGGGCCATCCGCAAAAAACGCCCCTGGTGGGAGCCCAGGGCCCCCACCCTCTCCTCGAGCCGCTGGTAACCTATGTCTTGGTGGACCAAGGGAAGGGCCTGGGGCTGGATGGATCAGGGTTCAGGTGCCGGTCCTGGAGCGGGAGGCGAAACGGTCCCGGTATCTCTCCATGAACCACCTTCCGCCCCAACCTTCATTGGGGGGAGTGATCCTGGGGGATTCCACCAGGTGCACGTGCCGGTCCAGGAGGAACTGGAGGGCCTCCGTCCCCTGGCAGGAAGGGCAGAAAGGCTCCCAGAGAGCGGGGCTCCACCGCAGGGCGGCCTCCTCCCCGGCCTTTTCCTCGGGAACGAGCTTCAGGATCCTGAGATTCCCGCCGCAGGAAGGACATGAGGCCCCTTCCACGGGAAGAGCCACGAGAAGCCTGTCCAGGAAGAGGTAGGTCGGGTTGGAGCGACGGAAGGTTTCCTCGGGCCACTCGTCCTGGTGGCAGAAAGGACACACCCCCCGGTCGAGGATTTCTTCGCCTTCGTATACGTCCCCCAGGACCGAACTGCACCCGGGACAGATACGGGGGGGCTCCTCCTCGTCCATCCTCCAGATCGGCATCGTCCGCCTCCTTCCGTGGGCTCTTTGCGGCCGGGACCTTGCGCTCCCCGCCCCGGGCCCCATAATCCCTGGGCCCCGGCGTGAAGGTCCCCTGGTCGTTTCCGGGTGATCGCCGGATCACCCCCGTTTCGCGGGAAGGTTCCGGTCCGGGCCTCTTCGAGGCCTGCGGCCCGCCCCT
>JALUZX010000493.1 GCA_027011425.1 Planctomycetota bacterium | reverse complement strand
GCCCACCGCGGCGAAGGGAAAGAGACGGGGCGGCCCCAGGGGCCGCCCCGATTCTTTTTTGGCCTTTTTCCCGGGGGGCCTATGATGAAAGCCATGGAACACCTCTTTCCCGCTTTGACGCCGAGAGAGACTTTTCAGGGGCCCGTGCTGGTGACCGTGCCTCACCCGGACGACGAGGTGATCGGCTGCGGTGCCATGATGGCCTGGCACGCATCCCGGGGGCACCGGGTGGTGGTGGTGCACGCCACCGACGGGGCCGGCGGGGACCCGGATGGGAAGTTCGGCGACATCGCTTCCCTCAGGAAGGCGGAATCCGCCCGGGCCCTGGAGATCCTGGGGGTTCGGGAATGGAGGGAACTCGGGTTCCGCGACGGCCGCCTGGAAGAGGCCCAAGGCCTGGAAGGCATCCTTGAGGATCTCCTCCGCAGACTCCAGCCTCGGACCTTCTACACCCTTTCCCCCCTGGACAACCACAAAGACCACCGCGTCCTTGCCCGCGCCGCCGCGGCCGCGGCCTTCCGCGCTCTTCCACCCGGGACGGAATGCCTGGTCATGGGGATCAACAACATGGGCCTTCCCAATACCCTGGTGGACATTACGGACCTCCTGGAGACCAAGGAGAGGGCCCTTCGGGCGTTCGAAAGTCAACTGGCCTACCTGGATTTCGCCACCAAGGTGGTCTGGCGTGACAAGGCGGCCACGGTGAACATCGAGGACCCCGGGGTGAAGGCCTGCGAGGCCTTCATGCGTCTTCCCGCAAGCCGACTCCCGGAGTTCCTGGAAAAGGCGGAGGCCCTCGAGGGTGTCCTCTACCCGGCTTGACGGCGCTCTTTTCACGCGGGACGAAGTCCCCCCCCTCGTGGCGGCCCTGGTGGTCCACTACGGCGACCCCGCCCCGACCCTGGCATGCCTGAGGGACCTTGCCGGGGTCGACTATCCCCGGCTCCATGTGCTGGTGGTGGACAACGACCCGGAACGCCCCCTGGACCGGAAGGATTCCTCTTTTCCCCCGGGGTGGGAGGTCCTTGTGACGAGAAAGAACCTGGGTTATTGCCGGGCCGTAAACCTGGGGACGGACCGGGCCCTGGAGAAGGGCGCCGACTACGTTCTCTTGCTCAACAACGATCTCCGCCTGGGGCCGGGATTTCTCACTCCCCTGGTGGAAGCCCTGGAGGCGGACGAGAGAGCCGGATCGGCGGGTCCCCTGATCCTGGACCCGGAGGGAAGGATCTGGTCCGCAGGCGGTGTCTTCCGTTTCGGTCCCAGCCTCACCGGGCTCCGCGGCCTGGGGAAGAGGCCCGGGGGACGCTATACGAAACCAGAATATGTGGACTACTTTCCCGGGGCCTGCGTCCTCCACAGGGCCGAGTCTCTTCGAGCGGCCGGTCCCCTGGACGAGGAATACTGGATGTACATGGAGGACCTGGATCTTGCCCTCCGGATGCGTCAAAAAGGATACCTCGCCCTCTTCGTCCCCTGGTCCGGGGCGGTCCACTCCCCCTCCCTCTCCACGGGGGGCGGCGTCTCCAGGACAAGGAAATACCTGACCGCCTTGAACTCCGTGCGCTTCCTCAAGAAGTGGGGGACCCCCGGGCTCTGGGCTTCCTTCCTCCTCTTCGATGTCCTGGGGCTGCCCTTGGCCTTTCTCGCCTGGATCCTCAAGGGCAAGGGGCCGGGCCCGGGAATCGCCAAGGCCCGGGGGATCCTGGACGGGCTCCGGGGGAGGAAGGCCGGGGAGGTCCTGCCGTGAGGGTTTTGCTGGTTACCCATGATTTTCTCCCCCGCCACAAGGCGGGGGTGGAGATCCACGCCCTCCAGACGGCCTTGGGGCTCAGGGAGAAGGGCCTGGACGTCCGGCTCTTCACCACCGAAAAGGTCCTCTCTCTCCGGGACGGGGAGGTCTATGAAGAACGGGTGGCGGGCCTGCCCGTGGCCAGGATGGTCCGAAGCAGGATGTTCCGTTCCTTCCGGGAGACCTGGGATTTTCCGCCGGCGGAAAAAGCCTTTCAGCGGGTCCTCGGGGAATTCCGGCCGGATGTGGTCCACTTCCACCACCTTCTCTACCTTTCCCTCTCCCTTCCCGAACGGGCCCGGGCCGCCGGGGCCGGGGTGGTCTACACCCTCCACGACTTCTGGCTCCAGTGCCGGCTCATGGGCCAGAGGCTCGATCCATGGGGGGAGGTCTGCCGGGAGGTGGAGTCCTCCCGGTGCGGGGCCTGCCTCTTGGCCCGGCCCCC
>JALUZX010000492.1 GCA_027011425.1 Planctomycetota bacterium | reverse complement strand
ATTCCAAGGTGAGGGACGCCTCCCAAAAAGGAAAGAGAGAGGCCCCCAGGGACCTGGACCGGATGTTCCTCGCCCTGGGCGGACTGGATGCCTTCCAGGCCCTGGGCGGGCTCCATGCCACTATACGGATAGCCGCTTACGATCGCATGGGTGCGGAAGTCTTCGCCAGGAGCGCCGAGCAGGAGACTCTGACCGGATCTACCCCGGGAGACCGGATCAGCTTTACAGGGGGACCGACCCTGGGCCGCCGCGGGGAGGCTTTCTGGGCTTACTTCCAGGGGGTGGAGCGGCCCGACATGGTGGCCCAGTCCGCCCAGGAACTCCGGGTCCTCTCCTTTTTCCTGCGTTTTCCCTTCTGCCTGGCCGATCGGGGGAAGTTCCAACCGGTTTCGGCTACGCGCGTGAAGAAGGGGGAGGACGACCTGATCGAGGTCGCCCTGAAGGGGACGGGCGGGGATGTCACCCTCTTCCTGGAACCTACCACCTGCATTCCCCGGGAGGTCCTCTACGCCCCTCCCGGGGGAAAACCCATCCGGATCCTGCTTTCGGATTGGCGGAACCTCCAGGGAGTGGTCCTGCCTTCCCGCAAGGCCGTGCTCTCCTCCGACGGAAAGAGGGTTTCCCTGGAGATCCGCACCCTCCAGGTCCTGGGCGGGTTCCGGTGGGGGCCGGAGCACTTCCTTCCCGCGGGAAAAACGCCTTGAGGGGAGGGTCGGGGCCGGCGACACTGTCGGCATGAAGAAGGCAGCTCCCGGTTTCCTCCTCCCTTCGATCCTTTTCCTCTTGCTTTCACCTTTCTATTCCGGGAGAGGAACCGCTTCCCCATTGCCCGGCTCCGGGCCGAACCCGGCTCCCTGGGACAAGTGGTGGAAAGGAATCTTTTCGCCCGTCCAGTGCCCGGTGGACCTGCGTTTTCTGAACGCTCCCCACAGGCCCGCGGGGAAGACGGGCTTCGTCCGCGCCAAGGGGGGGGATCTTTTCTACGGGGACGGCAAGCCGGCCCGTTTCTGGGGGTGCAACGTCCAGGCTTATTCCCTCTTCTCT
The DNA here is from genome assembly GCA_027011425.1 of Planctomycetota bacterium. Taxonomy (GTDB): domain Bacteria; phylum Planctomycetota; class UBA1135; order UBA1135; family JALUZX01; genus JALUZX01. Next base: position 6,951 of record JALUZX010000492.1, on the reverse strand, counting down.
TCCCGCGGGGCGATCCGCCTCCAGGCGGAGAGGATCGCCAGGCTCGGCTTCAACCTGGTCCGTCTCCACCACCACGATTCCACGAGCTGGGTGGACCCCACGGTGATCGACAAGTCGAGGCCCGATACGCGCCGCTTGAGCCGGGCCGGGTTGGATGGGATCGACTGGTGGATCAAGTGCCTGGAAGACCAGGGCGTTTTCGTGTGGTTGGACCTTCACGTGGGGCGGCGGATGAAGAGGGGGGACCGGGTGGACGGCTGGGAGGAGGTGGCCCGCCATGGAGGGGATCCCAGGGGGTTTTGCTTCATCAACGCCTCCCTCAGGGACCGAATGGAGGAATTCAACCGTAAATATCTCTCCCACGTAAACCGCTTCACCGGCAAGGCATACAAGGACGATCCCGGGGTCATGGCGGTCCTCATCACCAACGAGAACGACCTGGCGGGCCACTTCGGGAACCTTTTCCTCCCCGACAAGAACAACCCCTACCACAACAAGCTCTTCATGGAGCGGGTGAAGGCCTTCGCCGCACGGACGGGGCTTCCGGCGGGGCGGCTTTGGAGGACCTGGGAACCGGGGCCCGCCAAGATCCTGCTTGCCGACATGGAGCATTCCTGGTTTCAGTGGATGATCAGGGCGCTCCGGAAGATCGGGGTCCGCCAGCTCGCGGCGCCGGGGAACACCTGGGGGAACATGGCGCTCTTCGGCCTTCCTTCGCTCTGCACGGGAGACCTGGTCGATGTCCACTCTTACGGGGAGGCGGGTTTCCTGGGAGCGGATCCCAGGAAAGACGCCAACTTCATCTCCTGGATCGCCGCCGCCCAGGTGGAAGGGAAACCCCTGGTTTGCACCGAGTGGAACCTGGGCCGGTTTCCCGCCCCGGACCGGTGCGCCGCTCCCCTCTACGCGGCCGCCCTGGCTTCCTTCCAGGGCTGGGACGCCATGATGGTCTACGGGTATTCCCAGGTCCCTTTGGACAGGCCCCCCCGTCCGTCCAACTGGTCCTCCTTCACCGATCCCGCCCTGATGGGGACCATGCCGGCGGCGGCCCTTCTCTTCAGGAGGGGGGACGTGTCCAGGGCGAAGAAGACCGCCCGGGTCCGGGCGGGGCGGAACGACCTCTATGACAAGGCCCGGACCCCGCGGAATTCAGCCGCCCTGCGCACCCTCCCCGAGCTTCACCGGATGGTTCTTTCCCTGGCGGATATTCCGGAGCTGAGCTGGGATACCCCCCCTCCAAGGGAGAAAGGACCATCCTTCGACGTGAAGAACCTGGACCGGGATTTCCTGGCCGAGAAGTCCTCCAAAGTGGTTTCGGACACGGGAGAGGTGGTCCGGGACTGGGCGGCGGGAATCCAGACCATCGATACGGCCCGAACCCAGGCGGTCCAGGGGGAAATCGGGGGGAAGGCGATCCGCCTGGAGGATGCGACCTTCAAGATCGGGACGTCCCTGTGCGCGGTGTCCCTTTCCAGCCTGGACGGAAAGCCTCTTTCCACGTCGGGGAAGATCCTGGTCACGGCCGTGGGAAGGGCTTATCCCTCGCCCGGGAACAGGCTTCCTTTCTTGTCGGAGCCGGTGGAAGGCGCGGTGGAACTCGCCAACGGCAGAGATTTGGTTCTGTATCCTCTCGCGCCGGACGGAAAGAAGGGGAAGGGGCTCCTCCTCTCCCGGAGAAAACTCTCCCTGGTGATTCCCCTGGAGAAAGCCCATCGCACCCACTGGTATCTCCTGGAGGCGCCCTGACCCGGGCTAACGGTCGAAGTGTCCGTGGTAGACCGGCCCTCCCCGGCCGGGGCTGGAGAGCCGGGTCCAGTATCTCTTGGGCACGAGGGTGCTCCATACGGGCTCAGGGATTTCGATTCCTTCCGGGCCGGTGAGGGCGCAGGCCGTGATGTCGTAGAATGGGCCCTCGGAGAATTCGAAGAACCAGGGACCTTCCCAGGGGGGCGGGGAGGCGGGCCGGAAGCGGTTGGGCCGATCCGGGTCCTGTTCCAGGCGCGGGCCTTTCCATGGCCGGTCGGGAAGAAGGCTGGCCGCCGCGCGGTGGAGCTTGTCCGCCAGCGACCGGGAGGCCCTGGAATAGTTGCGGGAAAGGAGGATCTCGTGGGAGGTCCGGATCCACTCCCCCTTTCTCTCTTCCTCCTGGCGGGCGGACCGGTCGTAGTAGTGGATCACCCGGGCGGCGGGCTGGTGCAGGATCCGGAAGCCTTTTCTGCGAAGCCTGAGCACCAGGTCCGCGTCCTCGCCGTACATGAAGAACTTTTCGTGGAAGAGGCCCGCCTCCTCCAGGGCGGCCCTGGGGACGATCATGCATGCGCCGCAGAGCATTTTTACCGGGCCGGGCCTGCCGGTAGTCACGTATAGGAGCCTCCTTTTCAATTCCCTCTTTTCGATGCCCAGGGCGGGAAGGCGTTTTTTTAGAAGGTTCTTGAGAGGCAGGAAGGGGCCGGGAAGCAGGGGTTCGGAGACGGTAAAGAAGAGTTCGTCGTCCAGGTAGAGGCGGGCGCCGGCGGCGGCCCTTCTCCCGTCCACGGCTTCCACCAGGGCGTCCAGGGTTCCGGGAAGGATCCGGGTGTCGGGGTTGAGAAAGAGGACCAGGCCTTCCCGGATCTCCCTGAGCGCCAGGTTGCACCCCCTGCCGAATCCCAGGTTTTCCCCGGGGTCCAGGATCTTTGGGGAAAGAGGAAGAGGGGGGGCCTCCAGGGATTCTCCGGGGGTCCTGCCGTTGTCCACCACCCAGGCGGTCAGCTTCTCCACGCGGGAAGAAGAGGCCAGGTCCTCCTCCACCGAGGCCAGGGCCCGGCGGATCTCCTTTTCGCAACGGTAATGGACGATCACAAGGTGCAGGTGGCTCATGGCGCTCCTCGGAGGGAGAACGGCGGGAGAAGGATGCCCCAATCCGGGTCGGGGGACAACGGAACATGTGTCGTCTCATGGAACGGTGGAGGGGGGCTTCCGGGAAAGGAGAGTCAGCAAGGGAGCCGATTTTGCCGATGAGAAGGGGGTAGTCCGGCCCGAACAGGAGGATGGATGGCTTTCGAGGGTGACCTCCAGGAGATCAGCCTGGCGGACGTTCTTCAAACCCTGGAATCCAACCAGAAGACAGGGTTGCTTACCGTCATCCCCGCCGAGGGGGATGGTGGGTGGCTCCTTGCCCTCGAGGGAGGAGCCCTGGCGGCTGTGGCCCGCCGGGACGGCGCTGTTCCCTCCCCGGCGGATCTCCTGGTCCGGCAGGGGTGGGTGGACGAGGAGCAGGCCGCCCTGGCCCTGAAACGCTGGCGCCGGGCCCGGAAGAAGACCCTGGGAAAGATCCTCGAGGACATGGGGCTCATAAGCCGGGAGGATTGGCTGGGGCTGGTGGAACAGGTGATCCGGGAAGAGGCCCTTTTGTGCCTCAACGCGGAGAAGGCCACCTTCACTTTCGAGGAAGGGGAACCTCCCTGGGATGCCTTCGATCCCGAGCAGGTGGATGCGGGGGTGCGCCTGGCCATGGGCCCCCTTCTTTTGGAGGCGGCCCGGCGGGCCGACGAGTGGGAGCGGATCCGAAGGAACATCGGTTCGGAGACGGAAGTCTTTTTCGCCCTGGATGGGGACGAGCCGGATGTGGAGGACGCCGTTCAGGCGGAGGTCCTGGACACCTTGGCCGGGGGGATGGACCTGCGCACCCTGCTGGATGAACTTCCCTATCCACGGTTCGAGATCCTCAAGGCCCTTTCCGACCTCCTGGAGGCCGGGCTGGTTCGGGCGGCCACCCCCGAGGAACTCGTGGACATGGCCGAGGAGGACCTGGCCGCAGGGGCCGAGGAACGGGCGGTGCGCCGCCTCAGGGGGGCCCTGGAGGTGCACAGGCACGATGCGTCCCTTCGCATACAGTTGGCGGAGATCCTGGAAGGGCTTGGGAGGGAGAAAGAGGCCGCCAGGGAACTCGCCTTGGCGGCGGGGGACTTGGAGGAAAGGGGGGACGGGGAGAGGGCTTGGAGCCTGCTGGGCCGGGCCGTGGACCTGTGTCCCGCCGACCCCGCCCTTCGCGGGAGGTATCTCCAGGCTTGTCTCCGGGAGGGCGCGATCCAGGCGGCCCGGGAGGAAGGGCTGGAACTGGCGCGCCTCTATGTCTCCCTGGGTCTGGCCGACCAGGCGCGCCGGGCCCTGATTTCTCTGCTCAAGCATTCCGCCCTCAAGGGAGACGATTCTCTGCTTCTTCAGTTGGCCGAGGTGGAGACCCTGGGGGGAAGGCTGGAGAAGGCCTTGGAGATCCTCATGCGGATGGCCAACCTGGCCAGGAAGAAGGGCGAGGAGAAGAAGGCCCTGGACCTCTACCAGAGGGTGCTCGGGCTGGTGCCGGATCACGGGGAGGCGAAGAAGGCCATCGAAGAGGTGAAGACGGGTCTCTTCCAGCGGAAGAAGGCCGTGAAGAGGCGCCTGGTCTGGGTCGGGATCCTCACAGCCTTGTGCACGGGGTCTTTCATCTGGGTTCTCCACGAGGTGGCGGGCCGGTCTTCCCTGATGCGGGCCTACAAGGAGGCCCTGGAGGATTCGACCTGGGGCCGGCCTGCTGCGGCGATTCCGGTCATGCGGGTAGTAGCAGAGACGCATCCCCTGACCTTCGCCGGCAGGGAAGCCCGCGAGCGGGCGGCAGGGTTGGCGGAGCTGGAGAAGGCCCGGGTGGAAAGTCTCCTGGCCCGGGGGGAATACGGGCCGGCTTCCATGGGCCTTCTCCGGCTGAAGGAGGACGCCCAGGGCGTGATGCCCAGGAAAGCGTGGTGGGAGCTTCTGGGCAAGGTCATCCTCGGGGCCTCGGCGGCCCCCCTTTCCTCCCGCCGGGAGGCACTCCTTCTCTGGAGCCTGGGGAGAATTACGGGAATCCAGAAGAAAGACCTCTCCGCCTGGCGCGCCTGGTGGAACCGGTCGGGTTCCCAGTTCCCTTGACCGGGTTCATGGGCGGATCCGCCAGACCTGGATCATTCCCGAGGGGGTGCCCCAGAGGGGCACGGCCCGGCCTTCCCCGGCCAGTTCCCGGACAAGCCGGGCCAGGAGGACCTCGAAGAGAGGCTGGCCGTCTTCCAGGAGGAGGACGGCGTGGGTGACCCCGACCCTCCTCATTTGCGTCCGGACGTTCTCCCGGTTCTTCTCCAGGCGGGCCAGCAGCGGCGGGCGGGCTTTTCCCTGCAGGGGCCGGGCCGCCGGCCCAAGCCGGGCCTTCTCGGCGGCCAGCCAACGGGGATCCACCCCTGGGATCCTCTCGAAGAAGAAGATCCGCGCCGCCTGGATCTCCCTTCCCACCCAGGGGCGGTCCAGGTCGATCAGGAAGTGGAGGAGCTTGGGCTTTCCCCCGTAGAGCACGGGGCAGGAATCCCGGATGGTCCATCCCCAGACCCCCATCCGGCCGCTGTGAACCCCGAAGAAGGGGTCCAGGGTGGAAGTCAGCACCGCCTTTTCCGGAAGAATCTTCTTCACCTCTTCGGCGGCCCGGAAAAGCCCTTCCAGGTTCCAGGTCTTTCCTTCCAGGGTGAACCGGCCCGTTCGCTGGACGGCCCGCTCCGGAAGGGCGCCCGCCAGGGCTGAGAGAAAGAGCAGGATCCCCGCCGCCAGGGCCCCTTTGCGGCCGGCCAGGGCCTGGGCGCCCCGGGCGAAGGCCAAAAGGAGGAAGGGGATCAGGGGAACGAGGAAACGGGCCGTCTGGAAGGGCCAGAAGAGGATCACCGCCAGGGTGAAGAGCACGTAGATGTGCCGGGGGCGCAAGGCCGGAGCCTTCGGGCCTGCCGGCGTGGAGAGTTCCTTCCCGGTTCCCGCGGCGAACAAGAGGAGGGTGAAGAGGGACCCGGCCCAGAGGACGATCCAGGCGGCGGGGGAATTGAGGGGAAGGATGGAGAGGATGGGCGGGACCAGGTCGGTGAAGGCGTAGAGAATCCCCTGGAGGGTATTGGCTGGAACGACCTTGGGGAGCCAGGGGAGGCCGTCGGCCAGGATCTTTCCGTAAGGGAGGCCGTAGATGGAGATGTCCTCGAAGCCCGGCCTGGGATGGCCCTGGACCCAGAGGAATCCCTGGAGGAGGAGAAAAAGGGGTACGGAAAGGGCCAGGAATCGGTAGGCCGTGGCTTTCCTTCCCGCCAGCAGGAGGTGGAGGAAGAGAGCCGGAAGGAGGGCGGCCCCCAGGGTGCGGAAGAGAAGGGCCGAAAAGAAGAGGGCCGAGAGAAGGGCCGCGTGGGCCCAGGGCCTTTGGGGCTTCTCTTCCAGGCGGAGGAGGGCGAGGAGAACCAGAAGGGAGACCCCGAGGAAGGGGATTTCGCTCATGGGGATCCTGAGGTAGTCCAGGACGGGCGGGGAGAAGGCCAGGGCGGCGGGCAGGAGGAAGAGCAATGGCCCGGGAAGGTCCGGCTCGCGGCGGAGGATCCCGTGGAAAGCGAAGAGGGCCAGGACCAGGAAAAGGGAATTGAAGACCCGGATGAGGGAAAGGGTCCCCTCCGGGTCGCCCCCAGAGAGTTCCAGTCCCAGGGCCGCGAGGATCGGAACGCCCGGGGGATACTTGGCGATCCGGATGGGGGGCGGGCTGTGGATGTCCCTGTAGACCCCGTGTTCGGCCAGGTTCTTTCCCAGGCAGACGTAGACCCCGTCGTCGTGGAAGAGGCCCGCCACCCTGGGATGGTCCGGGTCCAGGGTCCAGGCGAGGAGGAGGAGGATGTAGAGCCCGAGCCAGGGAAGGGGCGAGCGGAGGATGGAGGGGCCGGCCTTCATGACGGGAGATTCGCCCTGGAAAGAAGTTTCTCCAGCTCCTCCCGGGCCCGGGCCGCCGCTTCCGCCGGGTCCCAGAGAAGGAATTCCCCGTTTCGGACGACCGGTTTCCCGCCCAGGACCAGGTGGCGCACCTCCGCCGGCCCGGCGGCGAAGACAAGCCGGGTCTCGGGGGAACCCCCGGGCCCCAGCCAGGGCGCCTCCAGGTCCACCACCGCC
>JALUZX010000491.1 GCA_027011425.1 Planctomycetota bacterium | reverse complement strand
CCCCATAGACTCTGCGGAAGACCCCCCGTTTCTACCTGCTGGCAAAAGGGGCCATGGATCCCCCTGCTTGTTTCCATCTGATCCACGGGGACCTTCCTTTCTACCAAGCCTGCAAGTTTTCAGGGGTAAAGGACCGTCCTTCCTCCTTCCCCTTCTCAACCTTTCCCGGGGGCAGGGCCGATAGGTTTGCGGGGACGGGCCCTGAGTCCAACTGGAGGACACGTTATGATCACGATGGAAGAGTTGTTGACTTTGATGGTGGAACGGGGGGGATCGGACCTCCATCTTTCCGTTGGTGCTCCGCCGAAGATCCGGATCGACGGGAAACTTCTCGACACGGAGTTCGAGGTCCTCACACCCGAGGTCACCCAGAAGCTGGTCTACAGCGTCTTGAGCCCGGACCAGGTTGCCAGGTTCGAAAAGGACCTGGAGATCGATTTCTCCTTCGGAGTTGGAGGGCTCGGCCGGTTCAGGACCAACGCCTTCATGCAGAGGGGGACCATCGCCGCCGTTCTCAGGGTCATCCCCTTCGAGGTCTACACCTTCGAGGAACTGGGGCTGCCCAAGAAGGTCTGCGAGAGCATCTGTTCCCTTCACAAGGGCCTGGTTCTCGTCACCGGGGCTACGGGGTCGGGGAAATCCACCACCCTGGCAGCCATGATCAACTACATCAACGAGAACCGAACCTCCCATATCGTCACCATCGAGGACCCCATCGAGTTCCTGCACAAGAACAAGAAGTGCCTCTTGAACCAGAGGGAGGTGGGCTCGGACACCAAGGCCTTCAGCAAGGCGTTGAAATCCGTTCTCCGCCAGGACCCGGACGTGGTTCTCATCGGGGAGATGCGGGACCTGGAAACCATCGAGGCGGCCCTCACCCTTTCGGAGACGGGGCACCTGACCTTCGCCACCCTTCACACAAGTGACTGCGTCCAGACGATCAACCGGGTGGTGGACGTCTTCCCTTCCCACCAGCAACAGCAGATCAGGACCCAGCTCTCCTTCACCCTTCAGGCGGTCTTCTCCCAGCAGCTTCTTCCCAAGGTGACCGGCCGGGGCCGTGCCCTGGCGGCGGAGATCATGGTGGCCAATCCGGCCATCCGGAGCTTGATCCGGGAGAACAAGGCCCACCAGATCTATTCCATCATCCAGACCAGCGGAAAGCTGGGGATGAAGACCATGAACCAGTCTCTCTACGAGCTTTACAAGGCCAACGCCGTTTCCTTCGATGACGCATTGTCCGTTTCCACCGATCCGGCCGAACTGATGCGGCTCATGCAGAGGACCCCCTCCAGGGCCAGGTGATGAGCACCCTCACCAAGAAACTCAGGAGCATTCTCGTCGGCACGGGGGTTCTTTCCCCCGAGAAGGCCGATGAATTCCTCCTCAAGGCGAAGGAGGAGAAGAAATCCTTTTCCTCCCTCCTGGAGGAAGAGGGGATCCTGAACGCCAGGGAGATCCTGGGACTCACGGCCCAGGCGGCGAACATGGTCCCCGTGGACCTGGAAAAGGTCCATCCCAACGAGGACGTCCTGGAAACGGTTCCCCAGGAAGTGGCGAAGGATTACGGGATCCTCCCCATCGACAGGGTGGGGGACATCCTTACCCTGGCGGTGGGGAATCCCTTCGACGTCCTCAAGCTGGACGATATACGGATCATCACGGGATGCCAACTGCGGCCCGTAGTAGGGCACGAGAGCGCCATCCGCGAGGCCATCCAGCGTTTCTACAAGTCCCCCGAGACCCAGATGGACGAGGTCCTGGGCGGTTATGAAGGGGACGACGTGGAACTCAAGGAGGGGGACGGCGGGGAGGAATCCCTCGATCTCTCCGACCTGAGCGACGAGGGCTCCCCCGTCGTCAAGCTGGTCAACATGATCATCTCCAGGGCCGTGAAAGACAAGGTCTCGGATATCCACATCGAGCCCTTCGAGAAGAAGGTGAAGGTCCGCTACCGGAAAGACGGGGTGCTGGTGGACGTGATGCAGCCCCCCAAGAAGATGCAGTCCGCCATAACTTCGAGAATCAAGATCATGGCGGCCCTGGACATCGCGGAACGGATGAAACCCCAGGACGGGAAGTTCCAGATCAAGTTCGAGGGGCGGGCCATCGATTTCCGCGTTTCCCTGCTTCCCGTAGTCTACGGGGAGAAGGTGGTGATGCGTATCCTGGACGGCAGCAACCTCTCCTTGAACCTGAAAGACCTCGGGTTCGAGGAGAAGGCCCTCAATGACTACGCCGAAGCCATCAAGAAGCCCTACGGCATGATCCTTGTGACGGGGCCCACCGGTTCAGGTAAGTCCACCACCCTTTATTCCGCGGTGAAGGAGATCGCCAAGCCCGAGATCAACCTGGTCACCGTCGAAGATCCCGTGGAATACACCCTTGACGGAATCAACCAGGTCCCGGTGAATCCAAAGCGGGGTCTCACCTTCGCCGCGGCCCTGAGGTCGATACTGAGGCAGGACCCGGACGTCATCCTTCTCGGAGAAATCCGTGATACCGAGACCATCCAGATCGCGGTGAAGGCCGCCTTGACGGGGCACCTGGTTCTTTCCACCCTGCATACCAACGACGCGGCGTCCACGGTGACCCGTATGGTGGACATGGGCCTGGACCCCTTCATGGTTGCCAGTTCCACAATCCTGATCTGCGCCCAGAGGCTGAGCAGGAAGCTCTGCACCTACTGCCGCCAGGCCATCGAGACTCCGCCCAAGGAGCGGCTCCTGGCCTTGGGGTTCACCGAGGAGGACCTCAAGGAGGACTTCACCATCTACAAGGCCGCCGGGTGCCCCAGGTGCAGCGGCGGATACAAGGGAAGGTTCGCGCTCCTGGAAACCATGCCCATCTCGGAAGGGATCAAGAGGATGATCGTGGAGAGGGCCAACGTCCAGGACCTGAAGAAAAAAGCCATGGACGAAGGGATGATCACCCTTCGGCGGTGCGCCGTGCTCAACGTGATCAAGGGGAAAACTTCCCTCGAGGAAATGTTGAGGGTCACCATGGCGGATTGACCGGAGGGGAAACCGAGAGAAACCGGTAGGCGAAAGAAGGGGGAAGGAGGCAGCGAGACATGGCCAAGAAATTCAAATACACGGCCCGGGGCCAGGGGGGCAAGAACATCACCGGCACCCTGACCGCCGTGAGCGAGGCGGAGGTAATCAGTGAACTCCGCAAAAAGGGGCTTGTGCCCATGGAGATCAAGCCCGCCGGGGGCGGTTTGAACTTCAATATCACCCTGGGAAAAAAGGAGGGCGGAGGGAGCGCGAAGGCCGGGGCCAAGAAAGGCGAGGTCGTTCTCTTCACCAGGCAGCTCTCCACCATGCTGAGTTCGGGCATTCCCCTCCTGGAAGCCCTGGAGGTCCTCGGGGAGCAGGCGGAATCCCCTCAATTCCGGAATTGTCTTGCCCAGGTCACGGAAGACATCCGGGGAGGCGCCGACCTTTCCATGGGCCTTTCCCGGCACCCCAAGGTCTTCAGCGACATCTATGTCTCCATGATCAAGGCAGGCGAGATGTCGGGCCAGTTGGACATCATCCTCCAGCGGCTCGCGGAGTACCAGGAAGCCGCGCAGAAGCTCAAGGGCGAGATCAAGTCGGCCATGACCTACCCGGTTGTCTCCCTTGTCCTGGTCTTCGGCATCGCCGGTTTCCTCATGGTGGGGATCGTTCCCCAGTTCCGGCCCGTTTTCGCCTCCCTGGACATCGACCTTCCCGGGGTGACCCAGTTCATTCTGAGCGTTTCCGATTTCTGCAAGAGTTCCTGGCACCTGATTCTCGGCGGAATCTTCGGCTTCTTCGCGGGCATCACAATTTTCAAGAAGACCCCTAAGGGAAGGTATTTCTTCGACAAGATGATGCTCCAGATGCCCATTTTCGGGCCCCTCTTCCGCAAGGTCTCCATCTCCCGCTTCGCCCGGACCTTCTCCACCCTGGTGAAATCGGGCGTTCCCATCCTGGGCGCCATGGAGATCGTTTCCGAGACCACGGGGAACATGGTTCTCTCCAAGGCCATCGACGAGGCCAAGGAGAGCGTGAAGGAAGGGGATACTCTGGCGGAGCCCCTCGCCAGGTCGCAGGTCTTCCCGCCCATGGTCACCAAGATGATCGGAATCGGGGAGAGGTCGGGCAGCCTGGAGAACCTCCTGGAAAAGATCTCGGAATTCTACGACGAACAGGTCTCCCAGGAGGTCAAGGGCCTCACATCCCTCATCGAGCCCATCATGATCGGCATCATGGGCATCATCGTTGGCGGGATCGTGCTTGCCATCTTCCTGCCCATCTTCAAGCTCCAGGAAAAACTGGCCCACCCAGGATAACCCCTGGAGCGAATGAGTCGGGGCTGAAGGATAGAAAGAAGGCTTCATGGTGGAATCGAAAGGCAAGGGGCGGTTCGCTCTCTACGGGACGGCGGGGGTCGTGGCCTCCGCCCTTCTATGGGCCGGGTTCGTGAGAAAGGTGGACGCCGACCCTGGGACCCTCGTACGCTCGGCCCAGATCACCCTGGATTCGGTGCGGCAGATGCCCAGAACATGGAAGGGCGGTCCCAACGAACTGAGAAAGAAAATGCTCTCACGGGCGGAGGAACAACTCCACGCGGCGGAGAGACAGGTAAGGGATGCCCTGGAGAACGGGGGGGGCGAGGAGCGGTGGCAGGGAGAAGACCTGGCCTGCATCCTCGAATTCCTCGGATACGCCCGTTTGCTCGCCGACGACAGGCCGGGAGCCTTTCGTTTCTACCGGGAAGCCTTGGAGCAAGATGGCTGTTCGCCGGTGCGGCGCAGATCGCTCGCTTTCGCCCTGGCCCGGATCCAGTTGGACCGGTCCAAGCCCGCCTTGGCGCAGAAGTGGTTGAACACCCTGGATCCTTCCACTCTCGCGGGCGGGGAGAGAGCCAAGTGGTATCTCCTTCGGGGAGAGTCCCTCCTGGCCCAGAAGGCCCCCAGGGAGAAGGTTGCCGGTTGCCTGGCCCTGGCGCTGGAGGCGGGTGGAGGGGATCCCGAGGTCCAGGAGGCCTGCGGGGTCTACTACGAACGGGCCGGAATGACCCGGGAAGGATCAAAGTGGCTCGAGTGTGCCGGGAAGAGACGCCCATCGGCCCTGCTTCACCTTGCGGAACTCAAGGTGCGGGAGGGCGATGCCGAAAGTGCAACTAGTGTTCTCCAGGCTCTGGGGAGAAAGTCCCCGGGGCTTCTCGAGAAAGCCCTCGAGAGGAAGGAGTTCCGGGAAATCGCGCGGGATCCCAGATTGAGGTTGAAGAAAAAGGGAAAGACCGGGAGCGAGTAGGTCACCCGGTTCCCCGCGAAGGAGGAGGAGAGGACAAGGGAAGAGGTTCGGGACGTTTTTATTATTTTCCAAGAAAAAGGAGCTCTCGAGATGAAGAAGAATGTCCACGGTTTCACACTGATCGAGCTCATGATCGTGATTGCCATCATCGCGATCATCGCTTCGATCGCCATCCCCAACCTGTTGGCCGCCAGGATCAACGCCAACGAGACGGCCGCCATCGGGACCTTGAAGAACCTGAGCGCCGCCCAGGGGCAGGTTCAGGCCAGCGCCGCCATCGACGTGAACAACAACGGCCAGGGCGAGTACGGCTACTTCAAGGAACTGTCCGGCACGGCCGGGGTCCGCAACTCCTCCGGCGCCGCCACCACCACCCGGATCAACCCGCCTGTCGTTTCCAGGAGCTTCGGCAACCTGGACGCCAACGGCCTGCTTTCCAGGTCGGGCTACTACTTCCGGATCTTCCTGCCGGACTCCAACCTGCACGGCGTGACCGAGACCCAGACGGCCTACGGTGTGGTGGATCCCCAGTATGCCGAGACTACCTGGTGCTGCTACGCCTGGCCTGTGAACAGGGGCAACTCGGGCAACAGGGCCTTCTTCGTGGACGCCTCCGGCGACGTGCTTTCCTGCAAGAACGCCACCGCCCAGTATAGCGGCACCACCACCACTCCCGGCTGGAACGCCGCCTACCTCAACGGCGTCACCACCATGGCCGGCACCACGGCCGTGGGCCACACCGCCAACGACGGCGAGGTCTGGACCCTGGTCAACTGATCCAGAACGACAAGAAGAGGGACGGAGAAAAAGGGGCGCATACGCGCCCCTTTCTTTTTTTCTTCTCCTCGGGGGCGGCGCCTTGCGCCCTCCCTCGGGCGTCCCCAACAGGTCCTGGAAGGGGGGATTTCGAGGGCGAGCTGTTCAAGGGGGGGCGTGTCGGCGGCCGAAAAGGCCCATGTGACGGCGGCAAAGGAGATCAGGCAGGAAACCACCTCTCAGGTCCCTTCCCCGGCCCCCCGGGCGGGAAGGAGGCCCAAGGGGAAGGTGTGGACCACGATATCCGTGGTTCTTCCCGCTCTGGACGAAAGGGCCAACCTTCTGGAACTTCTTCCCAGGTTGAGGGATGTCCTGGATTCCCTGGGGAGCCTGGCCTTCGAGATTCTCCTCGTCGACGACGGATCCGGGGACGGATCCCACGCCCTGGCCCGTGAGTTCGGCGCGCGGGTGGTCCGCCACCCGGAGCCCCTCGGGAACGGGGCCGCCGTAAAGAGGGGGATCCGGGAAGCGAGAGGGGAGTGGGTCCTTCTCATGGACGCCGACGGGCAGCATCCGCCCCGGGAGATTCCCAGGCTCCTGGAACACATGGGGGAATACGACATGGTGGTGGGGGCCCGTTCCGGCGGAGGTTCCTTTCACAGGAACCTGGCCAATCGGATCTACAACGGCCTCGCCACGTACGTCACGGGCCGTAAGATCGAGGACCTGACCAGCGGGTTCCGCCTGATTCGTAGAAAACCCCTGCTCTCCTTTCTCTACCTCCTCCCCAACACATTCTCCTACCCGACGACCATCACCCTGGCCATGATCCGGGCGGGCTACTCCGTGAAGTATGTGCCCTTTCTGCCCCGGCGCAGAATGGGGAACTCGAAGATCCGGATCTTCAGGGACGGAAGCCGCTTTTTTCTCATTCTTCTCAAGATCACCACACTCTTCTCTCCCTTGAAGGTCTTTCTTCCCCTGGCTCTCTCGGTTTGGGTCATGGGGGGGCTCTACTACGTCTACACATTCCTTACGGCCCACCGTTTTACCAACATGGGCCTTCTCCTCCTGGTCCAGGGCTCCATCCTGTTCTTCCTCGGCCTGGTCTCGGAACAGGTGGCCCAGCTCCGGTATGAGCGTTCCGGAGAAGGGGAGGACCGGGGGCATTGAGGGTTCTCCTGTTCGGCGCGGCCGATGAAAGGCCCGGCTTTCCCCGGCTTCGGGGGTTGACGGCCTCCCTGGAGCGGCTTGGGGCCTCCGTGGAAAGGCTCCTCCTTCCTCCGCCTCCCCGGGACCGGTCGGCCCTGTTCAGGAATCCTTGGAAAGGGTTTCGTGTCCTCTCCCGGATCCTCATGGGAAGGAGGTCCCTCGTGGAGAAGGGCCGGAACCTTTCCCGCCCCGACCTGGTCCTGGCCGGGTATCCCGCCTTCGGAACGGCCGACCTTGCCGCCCGGATCTGGCCGGGAGTTCCCGTGGTGGTGGATTTCTTCCTTTCCCTATACGACACGGTGATCCTGGACCGGGGACTCTGGCCCGACCGGGGCCTGGGGGCCCGGCTCCTGCGCCGCCTGGACCGGGCGACCTGCTCCGCCGGGGATGTAGTCCTGGTGGATACGGAGGAAATGGGGGACTTCGCGGCGGATGTGACCGGGCTTCCAAGGGAACGGTTCGTCCCGGTTCCTTGCGGCGACCCCGACGCCCCGGCCGCGCCGGCTCCCTACGAGCCCCCCGGACCGGGAGAACCTTTCAAGGTCTTCTTCGCCGGGACGGGCCCCCCCCTCCAGGGAGTGGAAACCATTCTTGGAGCCCTGGAGCGTTGCAAGGCCCCCGTGGTCCTCACATTGGCCGGCGGGGGGAAGGCCGCATCGGAAGCCGCCCGGAAGGATTGGGGGGGGAAGGTCCGCTTTCTCCGTTCCTGGTTGGACCGGGAGGCCCTGGGAAGGGAAATCCGCTCCTCCC
>JALUZX010000490.1 GCA_027011425.1 Planctomycetota bacterium | reverse complement strand
CCACATCCCTCCCCACGAGGAAACCCAGGTTGTCCGCCACGAAAGTCCGCACCGGGTCGTCCACGGCCACGTAGAGCTTTCCCCCCTTGAGGAGAACGGGAAGGGCCCGGTTTTCCAGGAAGACCGGCAGGTGGGGCCGGACCAGTTCCACTACGTCCCCGGGAATCCTCCCCTTGGAAGGGTCCACGAAGGGAAGCCCCGCAGCCTTGGCCACGGCCTTGTAGACTGCTCGATCGTCCACGGCTCCAAGCTCCAGAAGGGCTTCCTCGAAGCGGATGCGCTTCTGCCGGGCCAGGCGCCAGGCCTCATGGGCGGTCTTCTCATCCAGGAGGCCCGAACTTTTCAGGATCTCCTCTACATCCAAGGATGAACCCTCATTTCTTCACGAAACCGTGGAAAGGAATCTTCTTGCTCGGCAAGACGGAGGAATCGGTCCGAACCAGAAGAACCCCCTTGAAAGGCCCCGGGGGAAGGTCGCCCAGGGCTGTGAAGGAGACGTCCACCCGCCATCCCGGCTCCTTGACCCTTGGGTCGAGGCGGAACATCCCGAGAGGCCGGTTGCATTCCAGGATCCTCAGACTCCTGACCTTGAGTTTCCGCTTCCCAGTAAGGTTCCGTATGACCAGGACCACCGTCTTGGAGCGTCCCTTCTTGATGGGGCCGAAGTTGAGGGCCTTGTCCGGCTCGGTCTCCCAGGGGGGACGGACGAAGACCTTCACGGGGACGGAGACCTTCCGGTTCTCGTAATCGGTGTGGAGGACCAGGGTGGCCGAGTGGTTCCCCGGGGCGAGGCCCGGGCCCAGGGTGACCTCCCCCTTCCAGGCGTCCTTCCCCCCGAAGGTGAACCGGGAAAGCCTCACCTTGTATTCCGCCGGGACGTCCACCCTGGTGATCTTCCAGATTTTCGCCCTCTTGGAGTAGATACTGAAGTTGAACTCCCTGCTCTCCGTTCCCTCCATCTCCCCAAGCGCGATGGTCCGGGGATCGGGCCAGAAGTAGATCCTGCTCAAGGCTTTCAGGGTGAGATGGATCCAGGGAAGGCCCGGCGCGTCCACCTGGATGGAGACACCGGCGGTCTTGGCCCCGTCTACGGCGGTGGTGTCCAGGGCGATCTCCACCTTTCCCCGGCCCCCGGGGGGGATGGTGAGAGGAGGGGTCATGGGGTTGACCCCCGGGTAGGCCTTCCCGCCGAAGAGGATCTTCACCTCGGCACAGGCGCAGTCCTTCTGGACGGCCAGGATCTTCCTGGGAACGCCGTCGGGATTGCGGAAGGGGAAGTCGTGTTTCACCAGGGTCCCTTCGTCCACCTTCCCCGCGTCGAAGAAGACTTCCGGGAACCACTTGGCCACCTCCTTGGAGGGCCGGGAGGCCGGGGCTTCCCCACGGGAACGGGGGGATCCGCCCTGCCTGGGGGATTCTTCAGCCCCGCACCCGGCCAGGAGCCAGGCGCAACCCACCAGGACCAGGAGGGCGGGAAGCCCGCTTTTCGGGGCGCCTTTCATGGACAGGCCTGCCGTTTTCCTTTGCCGTTTCATTCGCCCCTCCCATCGTGTAAGAAAGACCTCATTCTATGCCGGGGCCGGAACCTGCGCCACGGGAAGCCCCCCCGGGCTTCCCGCTGTCCCGGGCGCGCCCCGGAAGGAGATCGTCTTGGGAACCCCGGTCAAAACATCCTTCGGCTTCTACCTCTTCCTGCTTGCCCTCCCTTTCCTGGGAGGATGCTGCTACCTGGCCGACTGGATGGGATGCTACCCGGAAGCCAAGCTGGTTTCCCTGGACTGGCGGACCCCTGAAGCCACGTTCCGGACTTTCCGCCAGGCCGTGCTCTTCGACCAGGTGGATACGATCTATCTCTGCCTCTCCCAGGACTTCAAAAAGAGGAACAACCTGGACAACCTGGCCGCCCACCTGGCATGGCGGCGCCTCCAGGAATCCTTCCCCTTCCTCCGCTCCCTCTTCCGGGCCCGGATCACGAACAGGAAGGACCTCCCCGGCGGGCGGCACGTCCTGACCCTGGAAGCGGCGGGCCGGAAGTTCCAGGTGCTCTTCAAGCCTGAGCCGAACGTGGAAATCCTTGAAAGGGAAGAGGGTTCCGGAGGTAGGATCCTGGCGGAAACCGTGCTGGACGACGATCTCCCCGGAGGGATCCCCTCGGTCCTCCTGGTCCGCCCCGACGGGGCCCTGGTCTGCATGCTGGACCGGCCGGATTGGAAGGAGGACTTGAAGGGCCTGGACCCGGGGAAGATCGCCTCCTTCACTGTCAGCGTGGACTGGAAGATCGACGGGATCTCGGGAATCGAGCCTTGATGCGGGAGGGCCGAGCGGCTCTCCCGGGTGAAGGCCGGGGAGGCCGGGAATCCCCTCCACCAACCAACTTACCCAGGAGGTAAAGAACATGAAGAAGTTCGTCTACTCCTTCGGCGGAGGAAAGGCCGAAGGGAACAAGGACCTGAAAGCCCTGTTGGGGGGCAAGGGTGCGAACCTGGCGGAGATGACCAGCATCGGGATCCCCGTCCCCCCGGGCTTCACGATCAGCACTGAGGCCTGCGCAGAATTCAATTCCCTGGGAGGCCGATGGCCCGAAGGCATGACCGAACAGGTCGGGGAGGCCATGGCCCTCCTGGAGGAACACGCGGGAAAGAAATTCGGTGATCCCTCCAACCCCCTCCTGGTCTCCGTACGTTCCGGGGCGGCGGTGAGCATGCCGGGCATGATGGACACGGTCCTCAACCTGGGCATGAACCAGGATGTGCTCCAGGGCGTGGCGAAGGCCACGGGGAACCCCAGGTTCGCCTGGGACGCATGGAGGCGCTTCATCGCCATGTTCGGGAACGTGGTCATGGGAATTCCGGGGGAACGTTTCGACCGCCTCATGATCCAGAGAAAACGGGAGAAGGGCGTTGAGTCTGACACGGAACTCGATGCCTCAGACCTCCAGAAGCTCTGCTCCGATTTTCTCGGGATCTACCGGGATGAAGTGGGAAAGCCTTTCCCCGAGGATCCCCAGGAACAGCTCAAGCTGGCCATCGACGCCGTTTTCAATTCCTGGAACAACGAGCGGGCCATCAAGTATCGCCAGATCAACAACATCACCGGGCTTCTCGGGACGGCCGTGAACGTCCAGGCCATGGTCTTCGGCAACCTGGGGGACGACTCGGGAACGGGCGTCTGCTTCACCAGGAATCCCTCCACGGGAGAGAACAAGTTCTGGGGTGAATTCCTCAACAACGCCCAGGGAGAGGACGTGGTTGCGGGGATCCGGACCCCCATGCCCATCGAACGGATCGACGAGTTCATTCCCGGGATCTACGACCAGCTCCTCAAGATCAAGGAGATCCTGGAGAGGCATTACAAGAACATGCAGGACATAGAGTTCACGGTTGAGCGCAAGAAACTCTACCTGCTCCAGACCCGCAACGGAAAACGCACGGCCGCGGCGGCCGTAAAGATCGCCACCGACATGGTGGACGAAGGGCTCATCGACGAGAAGGAAGCGGTCCTCCAGGTGGACCCCAACCTTCTGGACCAGCTCCTGCACCCCACCTTCGACCCCGATGCCCGCAAGTCGGCCCGGGTCCTGGGGACGGGCCTTCCGGCCTCGCCCGGCGCCGCCGTGGGAGAGATCCGTTTTACGGCCGAAGACGCCGAGGCGGCCGCCAAGGACGGCAAGAAGGTGATCCTGGTCCGGGACGAGACTACACCCGAGGACATCGGGGGCATGAGCGTCTCCCAGGGGATCCTCACGGCCCGGGGCGGCATGACCTCCCACGCCGCCGTGGTGGCCCGGGGCATGGGCCGCCCCTGCGTCGCGGGTTGCTCGGCCCTTTCCATCGACGAAGAGGCCAAGACCTGCCGGATCGGGGAAACAACCCTCAAGGAAGGGGACGTCATCTCCCTGGACGGGGCACAGGGAGTGGTCATGCTCGGCGCCGTGCCCACCGTTCCTCCCAAGCTCTCGGGCGAGTTCGCCCGCCTCATGGAGTGGGTCGACAAGTTCCGCCGCCTCCAGGTCCGCACCAACGCGGACACCCCGGAGGACGCCGCGCGGGCCCGTGAATTCGGCGCCCAGGGAATCGGGCTCTGCAGGACGGAGCACATGTTCTTCCAGGGCGACCGGATCCTGGCGGTCCGGGAGATGATTCTCGCCGGGGACGAGGAAGGGCGCCGGAAGGCCCTCTCCAAGCTCGAGCCCTACCAGAGGGGCGACTTCGAGGGAATCTTCGAGGCCATGGAGGGCCTTCCCGTCACGATCCGCCTCCTCGATCCTCCCCTCCACGAGTTCCTTCCCATGGAGCCCGAGGCCCAGGAAGAGATGGCGAAGGTCATGGGGGTCCCGGTGGAGACGGTCCGCCAGAAGGTGAACTCTCTCAAGGAGATGAACCCGATGCTGGGCCACAGGGGTTGCAGGCTGGGAATCTCCATGCCCGAGATCTACGAGATGCAGGTAAGGGCCATCCTCTCGGCCGCCATTGCGGTCCAGAAGAAAGGCAAGAAGGTCCTGCCCGAGATCATGATCCCCCTGGTGGGCGACGTGAAGGAGTTCTCCTACCTGGCCGCCCTGACCAGAAAGGTCGCGGAAGAGATCCAGGAGAAGGAAGGCGCCAAGGTGGAATACCTGGTGGGGACCATGATCGAGATCCCCAGGGCCGCGCTTACGGCCGACAGGATCGCCTCGGAAGCCCAGTTCTTCTCCTTCGGAACCAACGACCTCACCCAGATGACCTTCGGCTTCTCCCGGGACGACGTGGGCTCCTTTTTGGGGACCTACTACGAGAAGGGAATCCTCGAGGTGGATCCTTTCGCCGTCCTCGACCAGGAGGGCGTGGGCCAGCTGGTGAAGATGGGCGTGGAAAAAGGGCGTTCGGCCCGGCCGGATCTCAAGGTCGGGATCTGCGGGGAACACGGAGGAGAACCTTCCTCCGTTGCCTTCTGCCACAAGGTGGGCATGAACTACGTCTCCTGCTCCCCCTTCCGGGTTCCCATCGCCAGGATGGCCGCGGCCCACGCGGCTCTCAAAGAAAGCTGAGGGGCCGGACCGGGCCTTCACCAGGCTCCACCCGTAAACGGCGGGCTCCGGCAGGAGCCCGCCGTGTCCCCTGCTTCACTCTACTTGAAGAATCGGGATCTCCGGGGGGGCCCCAACCCGGATTGGAAGGAGCGTGCACCCCACTCCACGGCTCACCAGGAGCCTGCGCCCCTCTTGCTCGAACCATCCTTCCCAATACTTGAACTTCGTATGACCCATCATGAACCGCAGTGGTTCGATCTGTCCTCCGTGGGTGTGCCCGGATAGTGTCAGGTCCACCCCGGCTGCAGCGGCCTCGAAGAAAAAATCCGGGTGGTGGGATAGGAGGATCACCGGTTCTCCCGAGCGGACGGGCTCCAGGGTAATCCTGAGATCGGGCCTCCCTTCAGTGAGGTCGTCCACACCTGCGATCCAGAGGCTGTCCCCCCCTCGGCCGACCCGGACGGCCTCGTTCACAAGGACCCGAACCCCCATCCCTTCCAGGAGGGATCGCCACCGCCCGATGCCCTTCCCCTCGAAGTAATCATGGTTTCCGGGAACAGCGTAGATCCCAAGGGCCGGAGAGAGCCGGGAGATCCCCCGTTCCAGGAAGAGCACCTCCCGCACCCTTGTGTTGGTAAGGTCCCCCCCCATAAGAACCAGGTCGGGCCTTCTCTTCTCCACTTCACTGAAAATCCTGTCCAACCCGGAAGAACCGAGGGAGCACCCGGCGTGGAGGTCGGTGAGAAAGGCGACCTTCAACCCCGTCAGGGCCGGACCGCACCCGGGAAGAGGGACCTTGTAGGAAGGAAAGGAGAGCTTCCCCAGGGAGAACTTGTGCAACCACCGGCCGAGGCCGAGGCGGTTCACAGTACGGTCGAAACCGGCCACAACCCGGGAGAGAAACCTGCGCCAGGGCTTTCGTGGACCGGCCAGGGGCCCAACGGGCCTGGGCGCCTTTCGGGCCGACCCCTTCAAGACAGGAGGAAGCACCACAGGGGAGGAAGTTCCGCATTCCATGCCGTCCTTTTCGACACCCGCCGGCGCCTTTCAAAATCTTTTTCATCTCCAACCCGGGAGCGGCGGGCTCGGGTGCCGGCCCGGTTTGGGGCCTTTGCTTTGCGCACCACTTGAAAGGGCACAGTTTCTCGCCCCCCTTTTGGAATCGGCCCCAAAAAGGCGGGCCCGGGGTGGTTGCACCCGGGCCCGCGCAAGGATGGCGCCTTCTTTCCCTCGTTCCGCGGGTGGGATCCCTTCACCTCCTCCCGGGGCGGAATCGCCTCAGCGGGCCCCCCTCTCCCGGCCGGGCCTCCAGGGTCCGAACTGTTTCCATTTCCGGTTTGGTAACCCCCGGGGCCCTCCCATTCCTGGCTTCCCGGCGAAAATACCGTTCCACCTCGGCCAGGATGTCCTTCCCAGCCTTTCCCTCCCCGGCCTCTTCCAGGCCGGCCGTGTCCAGGAAATCTGCCTCCAGCATCTTCTGGGCCACGTCGAGCCTTTTCTTGACCTCCTTGAGGGCCTCCCGGGCCTGGACCAGGTTGGAGTCGTCCAGGTCGAATTTCCTGGACTGGGCCGCCAGGGAGTCCACCTGCCGCTTCTGAGCCTTCAGGCTCTTCAACATGTCCTGGAGCCGGGCCCTTTCGTTCAGAACGGCGGCAAGTTTACGCCGGGCCGCTTCCAGCGCCCTCTGTTGGCCCGAGAGAAGCCTCTTCTTTCCCTGAAGCAGGGAGACGCAGTTCCTGTATTCCTCGAAGACACGCCCCAGGTCCATCTCCAGCCTGTTCCTCTCCATCCGGAGCCCCGCAATGTAGTAGACCGGCTTCCCGGACTCGAGAAGATTCTTCCTTCGAAGGACCCGGTCGTGGAGTTCCCGCACCCTCTTCTCCAGGAGGGCGATGTCCTCTTTCAGTTCCTCCATCTCCACCTCTCCGGTGGCAACGTCTTTGATGCATGCCTGGATCTGCGGGTAGATTTCCCGGATGAGGCGCTCCGAACGCCGGATCTCGAACTGGATGGGGATGGCTTCCTTCACGGTCTTCCTGGCTTCCCCAAGGACCGTCCCCACGTAGCTGGGCGCACTGGCTCCGAAGACGAGGTAAAGGAGCAGCCCCACCGCGAGGATCCCGCCTGCCGTCCACTTGATCAGTTTGAACATGGTATTCCTCCCTTGGTTTTTGTCTGAATCCATCGACCAACATGAGGGATTACGTCCCTGGGGAAGAAATATTCTCCCTTTCCCCGCGCCAGGAAGAACAGGTCTCTTCGGCAAGGGTGAAGGAAGGGAGGTAGTGGGAAGTGATCGCACCCGATGTTAGCCTTCTCCCGGGATCGGCGGGCTCAGGCCCCAAGGATTGACCTGAAAGGCAGAACGGCCCTTTTCCCAGGATAGTCCCTGCGCCCCACTTGAAAAGGGGGCTGGTTGGCGGACGCGACAAATGCAGGGTGGGAAACTTCTCCTGGAGCCCCCTTTACACATGTCCAGGAGAACTGCTTGACCGCATGGGCTCACCGGAAGGCCCTCCTGGAACACTTCAAGGATGCGGCGGCCGATCCCAAGCCCTGGTTTTCCCGGACCTGGAACGGGAAGGAGGAATGAATGCCTCACCCGGATCCTTCCCCCTTCCTAAACCCCCGGTAGCCGCCCCCGGCTGGGAAGGGTTTCCACTTTTCCCAACCTTGCCGAAAAGAAAGCCCCTTTCTCCGGCCCGGCCCCCCCGGCTGTTCGAGGACTGGCGGCTTCGCAAACGGGTTGGATAAAGGAGCAGCCTACCCGCCATGGTCCCGCCGGCCGTCAAATTGATCAGTTTGAACATCGTTTTTCTCCCGTGGTTCTTGTTGGAATCCATCGACCAACAGGAGGTATTACGTCCCTTGGGAAAAAAGATTCTCCCTTCTCCCCTTCCAGGAAGAACGATTGCTTCCTCCGCAGAATCGGTAGGTCCTTTTAGGGCAAAAAGGTCTGAAATTCCCCCCGAGTGATCCGCCAGGCTCCGGCTTGAAACCGGCCAGGTCCGCAC
>JALUZX010000489.1 GCA_027011425.1 Planctomycetota bacterium | reverse complement strand
GGGCAGCAAGACCCCGGTGACAGGGGCGAGCCGGACGGACGCGGGTGTGCATGCCCTGGGTCAGACCGCCAACTTCCGGACCGGATCGAGCCTTCCCGTCAAAGACCTGCAAAGGGCCTTGAACGCCTGTCTTCCCCGGGAGATCCGCGTTCTTTCCATGGGGAACGCTCCCCCCGATTTCCACGCGCGCTACCATGCCACGGGAAAAAGATACGCCTACAGAATCTACAGGGGGCCTGTGGCCCCACCATTCGGTCGGGGGTATTTTACGCACGTGCGGTACGATCTCTCCCTGGAGGCCATGAGGGAGGCGGCCGCCCTGATGGCGGGTAGAAAGGATTTCGCCGCTTTCTCGACGAATCCCGGGTATCCCCGGAAATCCACGGTTCGGACCGTCAAGGCTGTGCGCTTACTCCTCAGGGGGAATTTCCTTTGGATTTTCGTTGATGGGGACGGTTTTCTCTACAACATGGTCCGGACGATGGCGGGGACCCTGGTGGACGTGGGTCGGGGGCGTTTCCGGCCCGGGGATGTCGAGGAAATCCTCGCTTCCCGGGACAGGCGGCGCGCCGGACCCGTTCTTCCGCCCGGCGGCCTTTTCCTCGTCCGGGTTTTCTACAGGAAGAAAGAAGGCGGGGAGGGCGGCGGCGGGAGAGCTGACATTCTGTCCCGGCCACGCCGCCTCGCCAGGTGCACTTCATGAAAATGGAGGGTGATGGAGTGAAAGTCGAGATCACTGCCAGGAACGACGGTGTTTCCGAAAGGGCGAGGGAGTATGCGGAGAAAAAGATCTCCAAAATGAGCCGTTTCTTCGAGCGCATCACCTCCGCCAGGGTGGTCCTCGAGTCCGAGGGGGACCGGCACAAGGCCGAGATGGTCCTCGCCGCCGGAGGGGGTGCTACCCTGGTGGGGGAGGCCACCGATTCGGAGAGCCTCTACGCGGCCATCGATACCGCCGTGGACAAGCTGGAACGGCAGGTGAAGAAGCACAAGGAGAAGCTGGTGGAAAGAAACCGGAAGCGCCCACGTTGAGGCTTCGGAACCTCAGGTAGGGCTCTTCGAGGGGGAAGGGCCACGGCCATGGAGAGGGGGAAGAGGATTCGCGGCCTTGCGAACCCTCTTCCCCTTGTTAGAATCCCACGGAAATTTCGGCCTTCCCGGGGGGTCCGCCCCGATTTCCCCCGGAGGTCATTCCCCAGGACCGAGAACAGGATGGGTGAGGATGAGCTTTCGTCGCCTTTTCGACGAGCAACATGTCATTCTGGAGATCCAGAACCACACCAAGGACGAGGCCCTCCGGGAGATGGTGGAGCACCTCGGGAAGATCCACCGGTTCCCCAAAAAGAGGGTGGAGGCCCTGGTGGAGGCCATCCTGGATAGGGAAGCCCAAGGGGCCACAGGGATCGGCAAAGGCGTGGCTCTTCCCCACGCCAAGCATCCCGAATTGAAGCAGATCTACGCCCTCCTCGCCCGTTGCTCGGAAGGGCTGGACTTCAACGCCGCCGATCACCAGCCGGTGCACGTTCTCTTCCTGGTTCTTTCCCCCGAGACCAACCCGGAAGAGCACATCAAGTTCCTGCGGTGGATATCCTACATCGCCCGGCAGAAGGATTTCCGGTCCTTTTTCCTCCAGGCCAGGAACGTGGAAGAGGCCCTGGGACTCCTGGACGAGTTCGGGCCCCGGGAGGATTGATCCGGGGCCGGCGGCGCACCCTGTTTCGTTTCATTCACCCGGCCCCCCAGGCGGGAAAGATGGGCCGGGAGGAGGCCTAGTTTTGGATCCGGGACCTGGGAAAGAAGAGGAAGTCGTTGAGGCCGACCTGGTTCTGGTCAACCGGCAGGGTCTTCACGCCCGGCCTTCCCAGATGGTGGTCAAGACTGCCAACGACTTTGCCTCCAAGATCGAGATCTCCCGGGACGACCAGGTGGTGGACGCCAAGTCCATCATGGGCGTGATGATGCTGGCCGCTGAGAAGGGGACGGTCCTCAAGGTCCGGGCCCAGGGGCCGGACGCCAGGGAGGCCGTCCAGGCCCTCAAGGAACTCTTCGCTTCCGGGTTCGGCGAGGAGATCTGAACCTTCCCGGCCGGCCCCTCCCCCCCCTTCCGGGCGGTGTAAGGGAACCATCTTCCACCCGGTTCCCCCTCTATCCCTCAAGCCGGCGGCCCCCGGGTGTCGAAGCATGGTTTGAATCCCGGCCGCCTCGGGCGGCCTTCCAGGTCTGAAAAAAGGAACCCAGAAGAAGCGGGGGGACCATGCTGAGTTCCCGGAAGAGTATCGTAGGGCTCGATATCGGATCGAGTTGCATCAAGGCCGTGGAAATCACGAAGGATCGGTTCGACTACGTGATCACCGGTTACGGCCAGATCGAGGTCGGGGCCGACTCCGCCAGGGCCGAGGCCATCGCCGAGCTGTTCCAGCAGGTCCGGCTCCGGACCAAGAGGGTCATCACGGCTGTCAGCGGAAAGTCGGTCATCGTCCGCTACATCACGATGGTCAACATGTCGGAGGAAAACCTCAGGAAGGCCATCCGGTTCGAGGCGGACAAGTATATACCTTTCGATATCGATGAGGTCCAGCTCGACTGCCAGAAGCTCGACGACCTGCAGTCGGGGGAGCCAAATGCGGAAGGGGACATGAAAGTCCTCCTCGTGGCGGTCAAGAAATCCCTCGTCGAGGAACAAGCCCAGATGCTCACCGAGCTGGGGCTTCAACCGGTTGCGGTGGACGTGGATTCCTTCGCGCTGGGAACGGCCTTCGAACTCGGAGAGGGGCTGGGCGCCACGATCCAGGAAGGGAACAAGGTGGTGGCGCTGGTGGACATCGGCGCCAACAAGACCTGCATCAACATCCTCAAGGGGAACGTGAGCGCCTTTACCCGCGAGGTCTACCTGGGCGGCAACGACCTGACCAACGTCATCAACCGGCGTCTGGGTGTCGAACCCTTCGAGGCGGAGCTGCTCAAGAGGGACCCCCAGGACAGGGCCGCCGAAGTGGAGGACGCGGTGCAACCCGTGGTGGAGGACCTGGCCAACGAGATCAACCTCTCCTTCGATTACTTCGAGAACCAGGCCGACACGGAAGTGACCGAAGTCTACCTCTCGGGAGGCACGGCCATGATGGAGGGCCTGGACGAGAGTTTCGAGCGGATTTTCGAAAAGCGGACTCGGGTTTGGAACCCCATCGAGGGGCTCAAGGTCAAGTCGGACAAGGTGGATATCGACAGTCTCAACCGTTGCGCCCCGCAGTTGGCCATCGCGGTGGGACTCGCGGCCCGCATGGGCTAGGGAGATGGGAAGATGATCAGGATCAACCTGCTTCCGGAAGAATACAGGCGCAAGGAAAAGACTTCCTTCAAGATTTTCCTGGCCACGGCCGGCGGGGCCCTCTTGGTCTCCGCATGCGCCGGGATCTTCGCCTACATCTGGTTCGGTTCCCTGGCGGAGGTCCGGGAAAAGCGCGCCACCCTGCAGGAGAACTACCAGGTGCTCGTGCCGCAGGCCGCCTACGACGACCAGCTCAAGGCGGAGAAACAGGATTTCGCCGCCCGCGAGAAGACGATCAAGCAGATCCGGAGGAACCGGATCTCCTGGACCAGGAAGCTGGACCAGTTCATCGACGTGGTCAACAACAACGGCGACGACCAGAGGCACCTGGCGTGGTTCGGCTCCCTGGAGATTAGCCCCGGGAAACTCGGGAAGAGGCCGGGCTACAACATGAACCTGGCCGGCTATTGCGCGGGCAACGACCTGGGGAAAGTGGCGAATCTCTTCGACGACATCGTCCAGAGCGACTTTTTCAAAGGCTTCGCGGCCATCAATGAACCTTCCGGGAAGGTCCAGAAACTCCAGAAGGACCTGGACCCGCCCGAATCCGTGGCTTTTCCGCTCAAGATGTTCCTGATCCCCGGGCTCGAGAAGAAGGCGGACAAGAAGAAGAAATGACCCGGCTCTGGACCGGATTTTCAAGGAGGCTGTAGAGGTGGTTCCCAACGAAAAGAAAGTCCTCCTCGGGATAGGGGTGGTTTCCCTGGTCCTGGCGGGCGTGGGTGCCTTCGGGATCCATTACGCCCTGGGAAAGGTCTCGGAAGAAGAGACCGCGATCCACGACCTGCAGGGCAAGATCAAGGAGGCCCGCGGCAAGATCGCCCAGATCCCCGCCGACGAGAAGGATGTCATCATTCTCCGGGAGAACGTCAAGGAATACGCCAAGATCCTTCCCGACGAGAAGGAGGTCACCGAGTACGCCAGGACGCTGGCTCATTACTCCTCCCAGGCGGGAATGATCCTGACTTCTCTTTCCCCGGAAATCCGGCAGAAGCGGAAGGGAACCTTCCAGCCCATCCGTTACAAGATGAAGCTGCAGGGCTCCCTCTGGCAACTCATGCGGTTGATCAACCTGCTCGAGAACCATCCCCGCTTCATGCAGGTCAAGCAAATCCGGCTCTCTGCGGCGAGGAAGGGGAAAACCGTGGGAGACGCCGTCCACACTGTGGGCCTCACGGTGGAGACCTACTACTACAACAAGTCCGTAAAGGGGAAGACCCAGGTCAAGATTCCCAACTACCTGAGCAAGAAGACCGACCTGGAAGAAGCCATCCACAACGCCCGGAGCAAGTTCGAAGAGGACAAGTATTCCTTCAAGGGCCCCTCGGGACGCAGGGACATCTTCGTGGATCCCAGGCTTCCCTCCCAGGGCGCCGAGGGCAAGGGAAGGCTTCCCAGGAAGCAACAGCAGAGAATCGTGGATGCCTGCCGGAAGCTCCTTGCGGAGATCGTTGAGATCAAGAAGAGGATGGACGGGAAGGGACCGGGCGGGTCCAGGCCCAACATCATCCAGAGGTTCGAACTCGGCAAGGAAATGTCAAAGAGGATCGGAATCCTCCGCAGCAAGATCCAGCAGATCGAGGAACAGGGACTCCTTTCCTACGCGCCCCTCCACAGCCAGCTCGTGACCAACGTGAAGGAACCCCTGGAGAAGCTGGTGGCCTCCTCCAAGGAAAAGAAACCGGAAAGTGAATTTCTCGGCGTGGACGCCCTCGAGCGGATCAAGAAATCCATGGAGGACGCACTGGACCTTGGAGACCTGGACCTTGCGGTGGAGCGTTACAAGCTGGCCCAGAACAAGATCGGCCCCGCCGACTTCGGGACCCCCAAGCGGAGGCAACTGGTCAAAATCGTGAAGGGGCTCTATCGCAAGGCCCTTGTGGCGCAGGAGTTCGCCAGGAAGAAGATCAAGATCACCGGCAGAATCCTCCGCCCGGACGGGCTCTCCCTGGTGATCATCAACGGGAAATCCTACTTCGAGGGGGATCCCGTGGATGAAGACCTTTTCGTCAAGTCCCTTACGCCCGACTCGGTGGAGTTCATCTACAAGGGCGTGGTGATCTCGAAGAAGATTTAGGACGGGCCGGGAATTTTTCCATGGTTCGAGGGTAAAGATCGGAGTCGGTTGTTCCGAAAAAGAACAAAGGGAAACCCGGGACGGAACAGGTCGAACTGACCGGAACGAGGGTTTTCTCTTCGGTGGATCGGAGTCGGTTTCAGCCGGGGGAACGAATTTGGGTTTTCCCGGGACTGCAGGCAGGAGAGGAAACATGCAGGCAATTTCGCGCTCCTTCGTTGTTCTCGCGGCCTCCGCATTTCTGCTGGGGCCCGCGGTGCGGTCGGCCTCGTCCCAGGACCAGTCCATGGTCCAGGGCGTAAAGGATCGTTCCGCCCTGGTGACTTTCGACGTCAAGGAGAGGCCCCTTAGGGACCTGGTCAAGCATATCGCCGACAAGGCCGGGGTGAACGTGGTGGTCGATCCGGGAATCGACGCGGACGTCACCATCGCCCTCAAGGACGTCAACTGGTTCCAGGCCCTGAAGCTGGTGGCCGAGAAGGCGGGGTGCGTCGTAGTCCCGCTGGCCACGAACCTCTACAAGGTGGAGAAACCGCCGAGGGTTCATTTCGCCTTTCAGGACACCAACATCCGGGACGTGATCGACGCCATCGCCAAGATCGCCGGGGCCAACATCATCGTGGCCCCCGAGGTGGAGGGCACGATCACCCTCAGGCTCAAGGACGTCCCCTGGAAGGACGCCTTGAACCAGGCCGTGAAGACCCTGGGTTACGCCCTTGTGGAAGAAGACCGGGGGATCCTCCGCGTGGTCTCGCCGGCGAGCCTCACGGAGCAACTCGAGAGGAGGGTCTTCCAGCTCAAGTTCATCCGTCCCCAGTCGGTATACGTGCCTTTCATCAAGTCCAACTACGTTCTTGGTTCGCCCAAGGCGCCCACGGGCGACAGCAAGGATTTCACCCTGATCCAGGCCCTCAGGCGGGCTCTCTCCAAGAACGGAACCATCGAATACATCAACCGGAGCAACATGATCATCGTCAAGGACACCAAGCCCGTCCTTGACGAGATCGCCCGGATGATCGAACTCATCGACAAGGAGCCGGCCCAGGTCTTCGTGGACGTGAAGTTCGTCACCACCGATAACAGGGACATCTTCAACTTCGGCGTGGACATCGGCGATTCCGGGCTCCAGGCCTCGCTGTCCGGGGGCGCCATTCCCACCAGGCTTCCCTTCAACCTGGGGGGCGGCGGCTGGGACGACGACATCATCGCCAACGACGCCCACAAGGGGCCCTTCGCGGACAGCACCCTGAACGCCGGCTCCACGGTGGTTCCAGACACGGTTTTCGGCACCCTGGATTTCCAGCAGGTAAACCTGGTTCTCAAGGTTCTCAAGCAGGACCGTTCCTCCGAGATCGTCCAGGCCCCCAAGATCATCGCCCTGGACAACCAGGAAGCCACGATCTTCGTGGGTGAGACCGTCCGCTGGGCCCAGGCCAGGGCGGAACAGGGCCAGGCAGGGGGCCTCCAGCTGGTGGTGGAGGAAGCGGACAATTCGCCTGTGAGCACGGGCTTCCAGCTCTTCCTGGTGCCCCATATCGTTCCGGGAACCGACAAGGTGGTCCTCAACGTGATCCCCCAGTCCGAATCCCTGACAGGCTCGGCCGGGCCTCCCAACGCGCCCCAGGGCTTCGACGTCTTCACCGTAGGGTCCGGGACGGGCCAGGGAACCATCGCCCTCCCCAGGGTCTCCTCCTCCACGATCGCCACGAAGATGCTCCTCCAGTCGGGACAGACGGCGGTGATCGGCGGGCTCACCACGGATCGGGTCACCAATGTGGAGACCAAGGTCCCTCTTCTGGGGGACATCCCCTTCCTGGGTTACCTCTTCAAGAACGAGAACCGGGCCATCCAGAGGAAGGCAATGATCGTCTTCGTAACCCCCAGGATCATCCGGTCGCCCGAGGAAACCTCGGCTTCCATCGAGAAGGAGGTGGAGAGGATCCGCCGGATGCGCGAGGAAGAACTCCGGAAGGCCTTCGGGATCAACCCCTGGCAGACTTCCGGTTCCGGCGAAGGGAAGGGGAAGGCGGGAAAGTAACAGGGTAGGATTTTCCGCAAAAGGAAGGGGGGCGGTCCCGGACCGCCCCCTTTTCGTTTCCCAGGGGTTCCTTCTGGACAAAAGGGGCCGGGAAGGGTCAACTGGTGTTGGTTTTTGGCGAGATGGGGCCGGCCCGGGGCCGGTCCCCGGAAAGGTCCGGGCCGCCTTGGAGTCCTGGTGGGTATCCTTGGAATACAGCAAGGGGGGGGATCTTAGGTTCCTGTCCCACCTGGACTTGATGCGCCTGATGGAGAGGGCCCTGCGCAGGAGCGGACTTCCCTTGTGCTGGAAGGGGAAGTTCAACCCCCGGCCGAGGCTCTCCATGGGACCCGCCCTTCCCCTGGGTTTCGCCTCGGAAGGCGAGGTTCTGGCCGCGGCCCTGGCCCGGCCTCTTCCTCCCATCCAGGTCAGGGAGAGGCTGGAGCCCCAATTGCCGGAAGGCGTGAGACTTCGCCGGGTTTTCCCGGGGAAGAAGCTCCCCGTGCCTTCCGCCCAGGTCCTATGGAAGGTCTTTCCCCGGGAGCCCCTGCCTCCCCTGGAAACCCTGGAGGATGCCCGCCGGCGGCTCGGGGTGGTCCGGGACC
>JALUZX010000488.1 GCA_027011425.1 Planctomycetota bacterium | reverse complement strand
CCCCCTTCCCGCCCAGGCCGATACAGGCCCCCTGGTCAAGGAGCAGGCCCGCCTGGAGGAGCGGTTCCGGTATCTCCAGGACCTGATGAAGCGCCTGGCCGGAAGATTTTCCGCCGAAGGGGGAGAACAGCGGCACCACAAGCAGCTCCTCGAGGCCGGCCTCGACTTCATCCGTTCCTCCAACATCGAGAACCTCCTCCTGGAGGCCAAGAACGACCTGGCGGCGGGCCGGACCTTCTCGGCGAGAAAGAAGCAGAAGGAGGCGGAGGCCGGGCTCCAGGAACTCTACGACCTTCTCCTGGAGCGCAGGAAGACCCAGGATTTCGAAAAGGAGGTCCGCCGCCAGGAAGAGCATCTCAAGGAAATCGAGAACCTCCTGGACCGGGAAAGCAAGCTCCAGCGAAAAACCCGCGAGGTGGTGAAGAAGTCCCTTTCCCAGGAAGAGAAGGAACTCCTGGCCCGCCTGGACTCGATGATCCGCAGACAGGAGGCCCTGGCCCGGAAATCGGAGAACCTCCAGCCCCCGGGCACGGCCGCCCTGGAGGACGTCCTCCGGGAGTTGAAGGCCCTCTCCCAAAAGATCGGGGAGATCGGGAAAAACCTGGGACCCGGAGGGAAAGGCCTGGACCTCCTCCGCAAGGTGAAGGCCCTCCTGGAGAAGCAGAGGTCCCTCGGGAAGGCGCTCCTCCAGGGGGACCGGGACAAGGAGACGGCCGCCCGCATGCGCAGCCTGGCCGCCCGGGCCAGGGCCCTTCCCCCAAAGGGGCTGGCCCGGGAGTCGGACGCGGCCCAGCTCTTCCAGGACGCCTCCGCCGCCGCGTCTTCCCCTGGAGCGCCCCCGGAGTTGAAGAAGGCCCTCAAAGAATTCCAGCGGCTCTCCTCCGACCCAAAGGCGGCTGGCCGCATCTCCTCCCTCCTGGAAAAAGGCGCGGCCCGCAAGGAAAAAGAGAGCGCCGCCCGGGCCGCGCGGCTGGGGGAGGCATTCAATGCCCAGGCCGGGGAGGCGGCAAAGGCCGCCGCCCTGGCGAAGGCGGAGTTCCCGGGAGCCTCGAAACACCTCGAGAATGCTTCCAAACGCAATCACTCCACGGCGGAGGAAGCGGCCAAGGGGAACCAGGACCAGGCCGAGGCGTGGAACGAACAAGCCATGCTGGAGCTGGAGCAGGCCCTGGCCGCTCTTCAGGCCGAGGGGGCGGACCCTGCCCGGTCGCTCAGGGAAGCGGCCTTCAAGGCCCGCGCCTTGGCCCGGCGACTCAGGGAAGAAGGAATCTCTCCCAAGGGGGCGGACCGGACGGGCAAGGCCGCCGAGGATCTCACCCGGGGCGGAGACCAGGCGGACCAGGGAAAATGGGAGGACGCCGGCAAATCCGCCCGGGCGGGAAAGACCAAGGTCGACCAGGTGATCCAGGCCCTCTCGAAGGAACTGGACAAGCGCACCGCCGGGGCCCGGGCGGAGGCCAGGAAGGCCGCCCGGGAACAGGCCGCCCTGGCGAAGGAAGCGGCCCGCCTCAGGGAGGACCTGGACAAGGCGGCCGGGCGGGGAAAGCTCTCCCCGGCCCAGAAGGAGAGCGCTTCTTCCGCCATGAAAGAGGCCGGGAACGCCATGAACCGTGCCCGGAAGCACCTGGAGGGAACGCGCCTCGAGGGGGCCCGGAAAGCCCAGGCCAAGGCGGCCAAGGCCCTTTCCAAGGCCAAGCATGCCCTTCGCTCGGGCCACCGGGTGAGGGGGAGGGCCCGGGAGGAGCTGAACAAGCTTGCCAGGCAGCAGGAGGAGATCCGCAAGCGCATCCTTCAGCTCGCCCGGCGCATGGACCCGGCCAAGGACAGGAAGCCCAAGAAGGACCTGGAACAGGCGGGCCAGAGCGCCGCCCAGGCGGCCCAGGGCCTCCAGCAGGGAGATTCCGATCAGGCGCAAAAAAAGGAAGAGGAGACCCGGCGCAAGCTCGACGAGGCGAGAAAGAAAGTGGCCCAAAAGAGGGACCACTACCTGAACCTTCGCCAGGAGGAACTCCTGCTGAACATGAAGCAGGAACTCCAGAAGCTTCTCGCCTCCCACCGGGAGGTTCAGAGGGAGACGAAAGACGTGAACCTCCGGATCGAAGAGCGCAACGGCCTGGTGGGCCGTGCCACCAGGCGGGCCTTGCGGCGTCTGGCATCCAAGGAGAAGGACCTGGCCGGCACTTGTTCCTTCATCCGGAAGACCCTGGAGAAGGAGGGTTCCCTGGTCTTCAGCCGGGTTCTTCTGGAAGCGGAGCAGGACCTTGGGGAGATCGCCCGTCTCCTCACCTCCAGGCCTCCCGTAACAGGGGTCCTGGTCCAAGGGATCCAGGAGGACGTGGCCCGCAACCTCACCCAGCTTCTGGCCGCCCTCAAGCGGGAGATCGCCCGCAGAAAGCAGGCCCCTCCCAGGCGCTCCTCCAACCGGGGGCCGGGGAAGAAAAAACTCGTCCCCGACGTGGCTGAGTTGAAGATGCTGAAAAGCCTCCAGGAGGACTTGATGCAAAGAACCAGGAACCTCCAGGAGGAAGCCGCCGTTCCAGGCGGGGAAGCCCTGATCCAGGCCGAGCTGGAGCGCCTGGCCAACAGGCAGAACGACCTGAACCAGGTCTTCAAGCAGTTCCTGAGGAAACTCGGAATCAAACCCTCTTCTCCCGGGGCGGCCCCCGGGAAGAAGCCCGGTAAGGAGAAAAAGGGGAAATGAGGATACACGCTATCCCGATTTTCTTGCTCGGAATTCTGTTTTCTGCCCAGGGGCAGCTTTCCGCCCAGGCCCCGGCGGGCAAGGACCCGATGAAGAAGATCCAGGAACTCTTCAAGAAGGCCGAGAAGGCCATGGACAAGATCGACGACGCCCTCCTGGGCGCCGACCCCGCCCGGGCCGGGGGACCCGAAAAGGTGAAAAAATCCCTCCAGGAGGCCTACAAGAACCAGGAGGTGGTGAAGAAGACCATCGAAGAGATCCTGAAGAGCCTTCCCCCCTCTCCCAACGGCGGGGGGGGAGGGGGAAGTTGCAACAAGCCCTCCTCCCAGCCGGAGAACGGGCCCAAGCCGCAGAACCGGCCGAGGAGGCGGGAGAAGAAGCCCGACATCGTCAAGAACAAAAAAAAGCCTTCCGGCCGGAAACCCAAGCCCCGGGGGGGCAAGAAGCCCAAGTCCCGGGGGAACCCCAAGCCCAGGAACGCCAGGAAGACCAAGGGGAAGCGTCCCCCGAAGAATCCGGCAGGGAGGAAACAGCCCCAAGGAGGCTCTGAGACCTGGGGCAACCTTCCACTCTTTCTCAGGGACGTCTTCCGCGGGGAGCAGGCCCCCAGACTCCCTTCCAAGTATCTCCCCTTCTGGAAGGCATTCCTGAAGAGAGGCCGGGAAAGGAAGTGAGGAAAGCCGCCGCGGCCCTTTTTCTGGCGGGCCTTGTCCCCCTTCTGGGCCGGAGGCCGGCCGGCCCCCCTTCTCCCGGGGAGACCCAGGAAGAGGGAAGGACCTGGACGGCCCGGCCCGACGAGGCGGCCGATCGGGCCGTGGAAAGTGCGCTCCGGTGGCTGGCCGGACCGGAAAGCTATGTCCCCCGGGACGGATCCTTTCTCCTTGGGGACGCCGAGAATCCGGCCCCCGTGGCGGTGACCGCCCTGGCCGCCCTGGCCTTCCTGGCCCACGGAGAATGCGAGGGCAGGGGCCAATACGGATCCATCGTGGCCGGGGCGGTAAGCTACCTCCTTCGCCACCAGGTCCACGCCCCGGGACGGGTGGACGACGGCTATTTCCGGGCGGACAACGACAAGCTCTCCCGGACCCACGGCCACGGATACGCCACCCTCTGCCTCGCCGAGGCCCTGGGCAGGGCCGGATACACGAAGGAATCCCCCATCCCAGGGGAAAAGGCAGTCCGCTCCGCCCTGGTCCGGGCCGTCCGGTTCATCGAGCGAATCCAGGGTCCCTCCGGTGGATGGTATTATTATCCCTACCGGGACCCCGAGTCCCACGAGGGATCGGTGACCATCACCCTGGTCCAGGCCCTCAGGGCGGCCCGGAACGCCGGGATCAAGGTGGACATCCATGTCATCCGGAGGGCCGAAAGTTATGTTCACCGCCTCCAGAGGAGGGACGGGTCCTTCCGCTACATGCTGGGGAGTGAAAGGCCTTCCACCATGGGGTTGACGGCGGCGGCCATCGCGACCTTGAACATGACGGGGATCTACGACGACCCGGCCATCGCAAAGGGACTGGCCTGGTTGAAATCCCAGGAAAGGTTCCGGCAGGCCAGGAGGAGGTTCATGGGGGAGGATGGTTTCCCCTTCCCTTTCTACGAAAGACTCTACCTGGCCCAGGCCTACTGGCAGTCGAGGAGCCTGGCCCATTGGAAGCGCTGGTTCGCCCGGGAAAAGGCCTACCTTCTCAAGCTCCAAAAATCCCGTGGATCCTGGACCTCAAAAAAATACGGGGCCGTGTATGCCACCGCCGTCAACTGCCTCGTCCTCCAGATGCCCTACAATTATCTCCCCATCTTCCAGCGGTGACACCTGCCCGGAACGACCGCCGGGGCGTCGCTTCGCGCGGCCCCTCGGGCGCCCACTACGGTGACGCCTGCATCTTCCTACCGGATTTCGGTGTTGGCGTAGACCACCTTGCCGTCCACGATGGTGAACAGCACCTGGGACTCCAGGATCTGGCGCTCGGGGACGGTCATGATGTCCCGGTCGTAGACCGTGATATGGGCCCTCTTGCCGGGCTCCAGGGTTCCCCGGGTCTTTTCACTGAATACGGCGTAGGCCGAATTGATGGTGAAAAGTTCGACGGCCTCCTTGCGCGTGAGGCGCACGCTGGGCAGGTATCCACCCGGCGGGGTTCCGTCTTCCTTCTTGGTGGTGACGGCCGCGTAGATTCCCTTGAGGGGATCATAGGATTCCACGGGAAAGTCCGACCCCCCCGCGATCTTGAGACCCAGGTCGGCGAAGGCCCGCCAGTTGTAGGCCTCGTCCTTCCTTCTTTCGCCGATCCGCTTCAAGGCCCAACCCATGTCGGAAGGACAGTGAGTGGGCTGCATGCTGGGGATGATCCCGAGTTTCTTGTATCGCAGCCGGTCCCGGGAGGTCACGATCTGGGAGTGCTCGATCCGCCACCGGAGTTCCGGGTGGGGCTTTCCCCCGAAGACCTCCTCGTAGGCGTCCAGGGTTACCCGGGCGGCCCGGTCGCCGATGCAGTGGGCCGAGACCTGGAAGCCTTTCTGAAAGGCCTTCCGCGCAACCTCCGCCACTTCCTCCTTGGAGTAACTCAGGATCCCCATGTTCAAGGGATCGTCCTCATAGGGCTCCAACAGCGCGGCTCCGCGGGAACCGAGGGCGCCGTCCATGTAGAGGGTGACGCACCGGATGTCCAGGAGCCCGCCGTAATCGAAGACAGGTTCATGGCCGTCCATGACGTCCGGGTCTCCGTCGGAACGGACCGAGGCACTCACGGGAAGATGCCATTCCCCGGAATCCACGAGCTGGCGCAGGTAATCGATCTCCTCCCACTCCAGGCCCGGCACGAAGACGCCGGTCAGCCCGGCGTGGAAACAGGCGTCCTGGGCGAGAAGGTAGGATGCTTTGATCTCCGCGGGGCTGGGAGGCGGAATCCGGCTGAGCACAAGGTCGAGAGCCGTTCGGAGCAGAACCCCCGTTGGTTCCCCGTTCCGGCCCCGCACGATCCGCCCGCCCTTGGGATCCTTGGTGTTCCTGTTGATCCCGCAGATCTCCATGGCCTTCTGGTTGGCGATCCCGCAGAGAGCGTCCACCCTGAGCAGCCAGACAGGGTTGTCGGGGACGGCCTTGGAGAGTTCTTCGTGGGTGGGCATGGCCGGAACCTTCCAGAGGTTCTGGTCCCAGCCCATCCCCAGGATCCACTGGCCCTTTGGGGTCCGCCTGGCCCGGCTGGCCACACGCTCCACCACTTCCTCCCAGGAGCGGGTGTCCAGCAGGTCCACTTGCCTCAAGGATGTCCCGAGCTGGAGCAGGTTCCCCAAGGAATCCATCATCCCCGGAAAGGCGACTCCCCCCTTCAGGTCCACCACCTTGGTCCCCTTACCCTTGAACCGGGCCAGGATTTCCTTTTCCGGACCCAGAGCCAGGATCTTTCCGCCCTCCACGGCGATGGCCCCGTCCTTCACCAGGCCCTTGGGGGTCCGCAGGTCGGCGTGGTGATAGATCGCATCTGCGGCCCGAGAAAAGCCTGGGTGGCCGGGAGTTCGGCATCCCGCAACCCAGGCCAGGAAAGTGAGACCCGCGGCCAGGAAAAAGCCCGGAAAAATGGATCTCCTCATGGTTTCTTCATCCTTGCGGCAACCGGTTTTTTTCAAAGTGCGCGTTTCCAGGCGAAAGATTTCCCCTTCCCCCCTTCAGGGGCAGGGTTCCGCCTTCAATCCTTGGATTCCTGGGATTCCTTGGATTCCTGGGCTTCTTCCCCTTCCACGGTGTCCACCCGGACCCCCTTCTCCTTCAGGTAGGCAAGCGCCTGGTCCAGCTCTTCCTTGGAACCTTCCAGCTCGAGAGCCATGAAACCCGATTCCTCCGTCACCGAGGCGCCCCGGATGTTGGGGATCACGTTGAAGTTGCGACCTAGGTTGTAGAGGAGAGGCTCCCGGATGATCACCTGGGGAAACGTGCAGTAGATCTTGATCTTCATAAGCCTCTCGACCTTCTCTTCATGGACCGGAGGTTCCCGGTCCAACCGGGAAAGGCCGGGTGGAGCAGGCCACCCGGGAGGCCCTTTTTATCACAAAGAGTCAGGGATTTCGATTCCTATCCCCTCCCTTGACCAGGGCTCCGGTCCTGCTAGATTCTCTATTCCTGAAAATCTTCTCCAGGAGGCGGCATAGCCAAGTGGTAAGGCAGAGGTTTGCAAAACCTCCATCCCCGGTTCGAATCCGGGTGCCGCCTCCAGCTTTTTCTTTCCATGAACCAGGAAGCTCCATGGGATGGGAAGCCCCGTGACACCCGGCAGGGCGGCAAGGTTCTTCGCTTGGACGGCCTTCGGCCTGGTGATGGTTCTCATGACCTGCTTGACCCTCCTGGTACTCTGTTTTTTCATCCCATTCGTGATCCTCAAGGCCATCTGGGTTCTCCTGGTCCAACCCGTTCTTTCTCCCGGTAGGGGGCATCCCCAGAAGGCTGGGCAGACTTGAAGAGCTTCTCCGGGGGGGAGTGGCGGAATGGCAGACG
Organism: Planctomycetota bacterium; assembly: GCA_027011425.1. Classification (GTDB taxonomy): domain Bacteria; phylum Planctomycetota; class UBA1135; order UBA1135; family JALUZX01; genus JALUZX01. The sequence goes on along the minus strand of JALUZX010000488.1, from coordinate 835 downwards.
CCGAGGACTTAAAATCCTCTGCTCCTTTCGGAGCGTGTGGGTTCGAGTCCCACCTCCCCTACCATTTCTCTTCCTGCTCCTTCTGTGCCTCCCCACCTGCAGCTTCTCCAGGAGCATCCCCCTGGCTTTGAAAGGCAACCTCCTGGATCGGGGGCCGGTCCACCTGGTGGAAGGAGGGTATGGGCGCCCCCTCTCTCTTCCCCCGGGCCTCCAGATCCTCCTCTCGGGGGAGGTACAACGCCGGGAGAGCCTGGGGGGCAAAGGAACACCCAACCAGGCCCTGGTCTTCCGGCTCCAGGTCGCCAACAGGACGGGCCGGGATTTCTCCCTCCTCTTTCCCCGCTTCCTGGTGCGGGACGACTCCGGCCGGGTCATGAAACTCGGCCGGGTCCTGGACGCCAAGGGCAGGCCCACCTTCAGGACAAGCCTGGGCCCGGGTAAGAAAGCCACCTGGCTCCTGGTCTTTCCCAGGCCCCAGGGCGAACCTTTCAGGGGGAACCTGGGCTTCACCCTCCACTGGGCCTTCCGCCTGGGTGGAGAGGCCCTTCCCGTGGCCTCCCTCTTCCAGGCCCAGGGGATTCTGTCCGGCTGAGGCGCCAGCGGAGCCGGCCTTCCCTCTTGCCGCCTTCCGGCGACAGGAACTCCGGCGACCCTTACGAAAACCGGGACCAGGGAAGATCCTCCGGATCCTTCTCCCGCCGCACGGACCGGGCCTCCAGGACGGGAGCGCCCATCCTGTCCGCCACCCGGCCCTCCACCTGGAGCACCGCCCAGGGCTCCACCCGCCCCCGAAACCGGCATCCCTTTCGGCTCACCACATCCACCAGGCCCGTCT
>JALUZX010000487.1 GCA_027011425.1 Planctomycetota bacterium | reverse complement strand
CCCTTGGGAGAGCCTCCCAGGATCCACTCCTGCTTGGAGGGGGGAATTTCCTTGAAGGGCCGGTCCAGGTCCACGCCCTTGGCGGCGGCGGTCTTTTCCAGGACGATCCTGGGCCAGGAGCCGCGCCGGAAGAGGCGCCTCAACTCCGGGTGGGTGAACCCTCCCTCCAGGAGGGGCTTGGAGGGATCTCCCACGAGGCGTTCCGGAGCGCAGGCTAGTTTCACTCCCAGGCCGTGGCAGGCGGGGCAGGCCCCTTCGTGGTGGTTGAAAGAGAAGAACCTGGGATTGACCTCCAGGGGGATGGAAAGACCGCATTCCGGGCAGGACCTTCCCCTGGTGAGTAAGAGCCTCTCCCCGGGCCTGGTCCGGAACTCCACCCGGCCCTTGCCTTCCTTGGCCGCCTGCTCGGCCGCCTCGGCGAGGCGGGACCGGTTCCGGGGGTCCAGCTTCACCCGGTCCACCACCAGGCCCAGCTCCCCCCGGGCGGGGATCCTTCCCCCGTCCAGGCGGATTTCCTTGCCCCCCGCCAGGGCCCGGACGAAACCCTCCTCGAGCCACACCTTGCGGAGCTTTTCCCGTTCGGCCGCCCTGGGAGAGCCCATGGGCGCCAGGACCCAGGCGGGCTCGCCGGGGAACTTCTCCAGGGCCAGGCGGGCCATGGCCCCGGGAGAGAGGGCCCGCATCTCCAGGCCGTGGTCGGGACAGAAGGCCCGGCCCCCCCGGGCGTAGAGGAGGCGAAGGTAGTCGTGAATCTCCGTGGCCGTGGCCACGGTGGAGCGTGGATTGCGGGAGACCGAGCCTCTCCCCACGGCGATGGCCGGGCCGATCCCCTCGATCTTCTCAACCGGCGCGGGCTCGAGCCGCCCCAGGAAGCGCCTGGCGTAGGTGGACAGCGATTCCACGAAGCGTCTTTGTCCCTCGGTGAAGAGGGTATCGAAGACCAGGCTGGTCTTGCCCGACCCGGAAAGGCCCGTCACGACGATGAGCTTCTCCAGGGGAAGGTCCAGGTCGATCTCCTTGAGGTTGTTTTTCCTGGCGCCCCTGAGCCGCAGAAGACCTGGCGTTTCTTCGCTTTCCTTTTTCCCGGCCCCTTTCGGCCTGGCCCCGGGCCGGAGCCGCCCGGCCAGGGCCTTGCCCGTCCAGGATTCCCCGCAAGCGGCCACTTCTTCCGGGGCGCCGGCGCAGACCATCCGGCCCCCCTCCTCCCCGCCGCCCGGGCCGAGATCGATCACGTGGTCGGCGTGGCGGACCACGTCCAGGTTGTGCTCGATTACGAGCACCGTGTTTCCCCCCTCCACGAGGCGGTCCAGGGCCGCCAGGAGGACCTTGACGTCCTTGAAGTGGAGGCCCGTGGTGGGCTCGTCCAGGACGTAGAGGGTGCGCCCCGTGGCGGGAGCGCAGAGTTCGGCGGCGAGCTTCACCCTCTGGGCCTCGCCGCCGGAGAAGGTCGTGGCCGGCTGGCCGAGCTTGATGTAGCCCAGCCCCACGTCGTGGAGGGCCCGCAGGGGGCGCTCCACCCTGGGGAAGTTGCGGAAGGCCTCCAGGGCCTGGTCCACCTCCATCTCCAGGACGTCCCGGATGCTGTATCCTTTGAAGCGGATCTCTAGGGTCTCCTCGTTGAAGCGCTTTCCGCCGCACTCCTCGCAGGGCACCTCCACGGGCGGCAGGAAGTGCATCTCCACGAGCTTCACTCCGGCCCCGCCGCAGGCCTCGCACCGCCCGCCGTGGAGGTTGAAGGAGAATCGGCTTTTTGTATATCCACGGACCCGGGCCTCCTCAGTGGCGGCGAAGAGTTCCCGGATGGGCGTGAAGGCCCCCGTGTAGGTGGCCGGGTTGGACCGGGGGGTGCGGCCGATGGGCGCGGCGTCTATCCGGACCAGCTTGTCCAGGTGCTCCGCGCCTTCGATCCCGTCGTGGGGCCCGGCCTTCTCCCTCGCCCCGTGGAGGGTCTTCCGCAGGGCCGGCACCAGGGTCTCCAGGACCAGGGAGGATTTTCCCGAACCGGAGACGCCCGTGACGCAGACGAAACGCCCAAGAGGGATCTCCACGGCCATGCCCTTGAGGTTGTGGAGCCTGGGGCCGAGGAGCCGCAAGACGGGTCCTTTTCCGGTTCTGCGCGCTTTCGGGGGGTCGATCCTCTCCTTTCCGGAGAGGAAGGCCCCCGTGGGAGAGCCCTTGGTCCGGGCCACCTCCCGGGCCGTTCCCCGGGCGGTGATCCTCCCTCCCTCCCGGCCCGGGCCGGGAGGGAGGGAGGA
>JALUZX010000486.1 GCA_027011425.1 Planctomycetota bacterium | reverse complement strand
CTTTTGTCGTAACCGTCACAGATTGACAGACGCGACAAAAGTCTTGTCCAGTTCGTGACTCGGTGGGTGCGCCGGAACTGGCCCCCCGACGTCACGAGCCCGGATCTCCGACCCGGCCTCGTTCCGGCGGGGGCTTCACAACATTTCAAGCTGGGGGAAGGTCACGATTTTTTTGGGATTTTCGAGGGTCCTGGACTTTTGTCGTAACCGTCACTGTTGACAGACGCGACAAAAGTCTTGTCCAGTTCGTGACTCAGTGGGTGCGCCGGAACTGGCCCCCCGACGTCACGAGCCCGGATCTCCGATCCGGCCTCGCTCCGGCGGGGGCTTCACAACATTTCAAGCTGGGGGAAGGTCACGATTTTTTTGGGATTTTCGAGGGTCCTGGACTTTTGTCGTAACCGTCACTGATCCGCCCCCTCCGTCGATCAGTGCCCGATTCAAGTGGGGGCCCAAAGGAGCTGGGCTCCCGCCCACTCCTTCCTACCCCGGCCGAACCAAAAAATAAAAAGAAAAGAAGAGGGTAAATCCGGCAATGTTGGGAAGCCGCCGGACAAAAGCGCCGCCCCTCGGAGACCCCCCTCCTTTTTCTCTTCCTGATTTCCCCGGGGTAGGAAAAAGGCCGGGCAAACCCCGGCCGGACCTTTGGCCGGCGATTTCCTTGGGGGGTGCTCCTTTTTTTCCTGCCTCTGATTCCCGCGGAAAAAGACAACTTCCTGCCTGGAGGCTCTCAAGAAAAGAGAGATCTCTGTGTGACCGCCACCCCCGGTTTCTCCGCCTCCCTCCGGCCAAAGAATTCGTCCCGGAAATACCCCCTGGGCCGGCCGTAAAGGCTCAACGACCCGGGAAGGAAGACCTTTTTCATGGTCTCCGTCACTGGCGGAACAATAGGAGGCGGGTCCTCTTCCACCTTGAATTCTTTTCTCGCCCGGGCCCAGGTCTCCCGCTCCAGCCAGACGTCGGTCCAAAGCCCCGAACTCCCTGGATCGATGGGCCAGGGAATTCTCACGCCATGACGCAGGTGGTTCTTGAGCACGTAGGCCAGAACCCTCCGGGCGTCTCCCGGGCTTCGCACCATTCTCGAGTGGAATCGCCCGGCGAAGACCCGTCCCGTTCTTTTCCAGATCCGGTTCCACCCCTTGGCCAGGCGGACCTGGATGCCCTGGATGGATCGTGAGAGTGCCTCTGGGGAGGAGGTTTCCACGATCATATGAATGTGGTTTCTCTGGAGGGTCCAGGCAAGCAGGCGAAAACCGGGCCTTTTCTTTTCCTCCTGGAAGACTTTGAGGGCCAAAAAGAAGGAGGGATTCGTCCTCAGGGAGGGGCAGTCCCTCTTCAAGGAGAGGGTAACGTGATGAGGGCTCCACCGCCTTGGAGAGATCCTACTCCTGTGAGGAGCGCCTTCGCGCCACCGTTTTTTCTTCCTGCCCGCCCCTTTCCTGGCCCCGCCCCAGCCGGGATGGTCCCTCTTCTCTTTATCGCCCGAAAAGAAGGGCGCCTCCATTTCCGGAAAGAGAAGACCCTGGCTTTCCCTTTTCATCGCGCCCCCGCCGATCTCGAGTCCCGCATCCATGACGGTTCATAGAATAAAGAAAAGGGAAAGGATCGTCAACCTGTATTTTGTAAGAATAATGAAATTCTCAATTCCAAAAACAAGAAGAACGGAGAGCCCGGGTGATGCCTTGTGATACCGACCGAGGAAGAAGCGCTCCCTCTTCCTGAAAAGGGCACTGATCGACAGACGCGACAAAAGTCTTGTAAAGCTCGGGACTCGGTGGGTGCGTCGGGACTGCCCCCCCCGACGTCACGAGTCCGGATCTCCGATCCGGCCTCGTTCCGGCGGGGGCTTCACAACATTGTTGGCTGGGGGAAGGTCACGATTTTTAGGGGATTTTCGAGGGTCGGGGACTTTTGTCGTAACCGTCACTGATCGGCAGCTGCGGGACCGGGAGCCCAACCCCTTCCTACCGCCCCGGCGGCCGGCGGGATTTACCCTTCTTGGGATTGTCGCTGAGGCGGCGCCAGCCTTCCCAGAGGAAGACGACCCCAGCCAGGATCACGCCCCCGTAGAGGACCCACCGGGCTCCCTCGGGCCCGACCACGTGGAATTTCAAAAGGACCGCAGAGGCGACGGCCCCGCCTCCCGCGAGAAGGGCGATGACCAGGGCGGCCGGGGAAACGAGACTCTTGCCCCCTACCGCGTAGCCCTTGGCGCCGGGAATCTTGTATTCCCCCCCCGGAGGCCTGGGTTTCAAA
>JALUZX010000485.1 GCA_027011425.1 Planctomycetota bacterium | reverse complement strand
CCCTTGGAGGGGGCGGCGCGGCGAAGGAAGGAGGCGGGGCGGGCCCCAGCCGGCGCCGAGCCCGCCGATCCCGGCTGAAGGCTGACAGTGGGACCCTTTCCACGTCTCTTCGACCCACAGATTCTGCGGAGGAGGCTTTTTTTTTGGATCTTCCCCCGAAGCCCGGATAGTTGGTGAATCATCCGGGTTGGGTTCTCTTCCGGGGGGATCGATTTCTTTCGTAGAGGATGAGCTGGGATTCCACTTCGTGGGAGGCCTGGAGCTTCTCCCCCGGGCCGAGCCTGTAGGGAAGGGGGCGGTACCTGACGCGAATCACCCGGTCCTTTCCGAAGAAGGGGGTGAGATCGAAGTCCCAGGGCGTCACGAGCCATCCCGGGCCCCAGCCCGCCCGGTCGAATTTCCAGGTTCCGCCCTGGGGCCTGCAGGGGTTGAGATAGACGTCGGTCTTCCAGAGGCGGTTGAAGAAAGTCCGGCCGTTCACTTCCAGCACCCGGTCCAGGGGGGTGAACTCGCCGGTCTGGCCGTGGCCGGTGACGGTGAACCGGAGCTTGGCCGAGTCCGCCCAGGAGGGAATGGGGATTCTTTTTTCCGGGAATGCGGAAAGGATCTTCTTTTCGCTGTTGCCGAAGTGGTAGTCCAGGTTCCATAGGTTTCTCACCTCCCTGGCGACCCAGGCGGGCCGCCCGGGAAAGTAATCCAGGTCCAGGCTGACGAGAAAACCCTTGGGCCGCCCCTGCTTGTCCTTTCCTCCGACCCAGGAGCCGATGGAAAGGCCCATCTCGGTCTTTCCCCTGAGCAGGGACTGGTAGTCCGTGACGTCGGCCTTCCAGGTCCAGGCGCGGGAGAAGGGCGTGATGTAGCGGAGGATCTCGAAGCGTTCCCCGGCCTTGAACACGTACACCGAGGCGGACCGGTCCCATGGGTCCCAGCCTCCCGGCCCGGGTTCCAGGGTCAAGGTCAGGATGATCCTCTTCACCTGGAGGTCCCTCCGGGGAAGAAGAAAGGTTTTCTTGAAGGAGCGGCGCTCCATGCGGATCAGGGTTTTGTGGAAGGTGGCGACCTGGACGGGCCTGGGTCGGATTTTCAATGCCGGCGCCGGGTCGAGCCACCGGACGCGGATGTCGTCCAGGGTCATGTCGGTGGTGAATTCCCCTGTCCTCCCGCCGAAGGCGACCCTGGATTCGAAGGGGCGGATTCCCGGAACGAAACGGCGGGACAAGACGGGAACCTGGTCCAGGAGGAGGTCCAGCCAGGCCCCTCCCGCGTCGTATTGGACGGTGAATGCCAGGCGGTGGGGTTTTTCGTCCCGGAACTCCACGGGGGAGAGGAGATTCAGGAGTTCCTTTCCGTCGAAGTGGATGGAGATCTCCCTTTGGGGCCTGTGGTGGATGTTTCCGTGCCGGTCGAACCACTGGGATGTGGGAGGGTCCCATGTGTCCAGGGCCAGGGCCAGGACCCCGGGAAGGTTGGGTTCTTCCCAGGCGGTGAACCTGGGCGCCGGCCCCTTCTTGCCGTATTTGGCCGTATCCAGGAGGAGGAAGGAGCCTCCGTGGGCGCCCTTGGAAAGGGTGAATGTGAATGAGGCTTCCACGCGCCGGTAGGTTCCCGGGGCGGTCAGGGGGAAAGCCACCGCGTTGGAAAGGGGGCCTCCCCTGGGCCTCCAGCCCCTCAGAAGCACGAGCTTTCCTTCTTTTACGGCGGGCCCCGGCCGGCCGCCGAAGGTGGAGAGCACGTAAGGCGTCCCCCGGCGGGGCCCGGAAAAAGACTGGATGGTGAGGGCGGCAAGGAGAAGGGCGGGGATCATGGGGTTCCCTTTCTTCTGGACTTTTGGGGATTCTTTCTCTTCTTCCCCCGGGCGCAAAGTAGAATTCCCCCCGGTTTTCTTTTTCTTTTCCGGAAAATAGGGAAGCACCAGGGGAAGGGGAGCAGGTCTGAGGACCGGAGCCGCCCCTCCCTGCGGAAAGAAACAAGAGGAAATGAACATGGCGGGAAGCGGGAATCGAAGGAACAGGCGGCGGGTCAGCCGGGTCAGGCCTCGAGGTCTCACCGTCTCCGAGGCATTCGGCAAGACCTTCCGGGTGATCCGGGCGAACAAGGGTGCCTTCCTGGGCCTCACCCTGGTCGTCTTGTTGCCCACCCTGGTCTGGAGGGTCGCGGATGGCGCTTCCATGGACCAGTCCACGGCTTACGAGAGGTTCTTCGTCTACAGGGATCTTCCGGGCCGGGAGGGTCTCCTCGTGTATTCGGGCGAGGCATTCCTCTCCTTTCTGCTCATGGCCGGGGTCGTGGCGGGAGCGGTGGAATACCTGGCCGGGGAGAGGCTTCCCATGGGGACTTGCTTCCGGCGGGGCATAGTGAGACTGTTTCCGGCGCTCGGCGTCTCCGTCGTTTCCGGCTTTTTGTCCCTCTCCATCCTTGTTGGGGGGATCCTGGCCCTTTTCTTCCTGAAGCTTCCCTCCCCCTTGATCCTGGTTCCCTACCTCCTCTCTTTGGCTGCCACATCCTGGTTCTTCGTGGCCGTGCCCGCCGCGGTGGGGGAGCGGAGAGGCGTAATCGAGGCCCTCAAGAGAAGTGTGTCACTCGTAAAGGGCCGTTTCCTCACGGTTTTTCTCGCCCTGCTCGCCGTGTCCCTCCTCCAGGGGGCGGCGGACCGGCTCCTTCTCAACGCCCTCCACGCCCTCCACCTAAAAAAGATGTGGGTCTCGGAGGTGAACATGACCTGGGTGAGGGTCTACATGGTCCTGAATCTCCTGGCGGGGCTCTTCTTCACCCTTTTCTACGCCGCAATGAGCGCAGTGATCTTCTCCCGCCTGGTGGAAGAGAAGGAGAAGAAGAGCCTCCGCGACCTGGCCAAGGTCTTCCGCTGAGTCCCCCGCCGTGAACCGGGCCGTTCCGGCATGGGTGCTTCCCGTTCCCCGCCTTCTCCCTTCCGGGGAGCCCGGGGATCGCGGGGAAGGTTCTCTCCTTCGGCGTCCCCGGCGGCTTGCGGGAAACCTCCCTCTACCGCCGGGGATACATCCACCCCTGGACTCCGGCGAATACGGTCGAGCTGGATTTCTGAAGGCGCCGCGCCCGCGGGGGGCGGAACGGCCCGCCGGGTTCAATTCCCCTTCTTCCGGGTGGCCCAGAGCAGGAAGGAGCCTGCGCCCCCAAGGCCGAGGACCCACGCGGCGTAGGGAATTCCCGTCGCCTCGGGAAGGGTGACCTTGCCCAAGGCCCAGACCTTCTGGAGGGGGGCCGCCAACCCCGGGTAGAGGAAGATGAAGACCAGGGCGCCGGCGAGCATTCCTAGGATGGTCACCAAGGCGTCCAGCCTCCCCGTGGCGGCGCAGGCCAGCCCCGTTCCCGGGCAATACCCGGTGAGGCCGAACCCGATCCCCATGATCCCGCCGCCGATGAGGACGGAGACCATGAAAGCGGGCTTGATGGAGAAGTGGGCGGCCCCGAAGAGGGTCAGGATCCAGGTTCCCGCCATTCCTGTGAGCACGAAGACCGCGATGGTCCTCAGGGCGTGGAGATCCTTGAGGCGCAGGGTGCCGATGATCTTGTCCGGGTCGGCAAGTCCGCTGAGCACCAGGGAGAGGCCGAAGAAGAGGCCCACGATCAAACCGGTCCAATGGGGGCTCATGACTCGTTCCTCCCTTCGATGGCCGGGGTCCGGGGATAGACCAGGAAGGCCGTGATCATGGCGCCGGCGAACAAGGACAGGGTGAAAGGCACGGCCGAGAGGGAGAGCTGGGCCCAGCCGCTGACGAATTGCCCGCTCGTGCACCCGTGGGCCATGCGGGCCCCGAGGAGGATGAGGAACCCTCCTCCAAAGGCGGCGAGGAATCTTTTTCCCCTCCCCCGGCCCTGGTTGAACTCCCACCAGGCCGGGGCCTTGCTCACCTTGAAGCGCCGGATGGCCAGGGCCGCGCCCAGGGCCCCGAGGACGAGCCCGATGTCCAGCCACCACCCGTACCCGGGTTCCCTGTATTTCTTCTTGGAGACCAGGGGATGGCGGTCCACGTAAGTGGGGGCCGCTTTCTCCAGGACCTGGGTCCCGGCCACGACGAACTGGGTCGAGACCCCCAGGGGCTTGTGGACCGCCACGGCCGCCACCTGGACGGCTCCCAGCAACAGCCCCGCCGCCAGCCAGGGCAGGGGGGCTCTTCGCACTTTGAGTCCGGACATGAAGGCTCCTTGTCTGGAGGGAAGGAACAAGACCTCTTGTTAGGGTCCTGTTCAGATCGCTTCAAGGGAGTGGGCCTTTCTTTCCTGGAAGGGGAACGGCCAGGAAGGTGCAATGAAGGGAGCCATGAGAGTTTTCTTGTCCTTTCTCGCCCTTTTTTTGGGGTCTCTATGTCCCCGTCTCTCTTCCCAGGCCTCGCCGGGCCGGGGGATCTCCCTGGTCCTGGCCCGGAGGCGGAAGGCCCTCCTCTCGGATGTGCGCTACGGCCTTTCCTTCCGGCTCCGGCGGGGCATGAAGAGGGTCCGCGGCAGGGTGAGGATCGACTTCGTCCTGGCCCGTCCCGTTTCTTCTCTTGTCCTCGATTTCCAGGGTTCGGAGCTGGGAGAGGTCTCTCTCCAGGGGGTCCCCCTGGGGAAGGTTTCCCGCAGGGAGGACCACCTGCTCCTCCCCGGGGCCCGCCTCCGGCTGGGGCGAAACACCTTTTCCGCCACCTTTTCCTCTCCCGCGGCCTCCACGGGGACTCCCCTTACGGTCTACCGGGACAAGGCGGACGGGAAGGAATACGACTACACGCTCCTCGTGCCTGCCGACGCGCACCGGCTCTTCCCCTGCTTCGATCAGCCCGATCTCAAGGCCCGGTTCACCCTGGAGCTCAAGGTCCCCCGGGGCTGGAAATGTCTCTCCAATTCCCCTGAAGAGGGCCCGCCCCGCTCGGCCGGCCAAGGATTTCTGGCCCACCGTTTCCGCGAGACGCCTCCGCTGAGCACCTACCTCTTCGCCTTCGCCGCCGGGCCTTTCCGCGTCCTTGCCGGCCCCCCTCTCCGGGAAGGGTTTCCTCCATTCCGGGTCTTCTTCAGGTCCTCCAAGGCCTCCCGGCTGGAGGCGCCCCTCCTTTTCCGGCGCCACACCGAGTGCCTTCGCCTCTACGAGAGGCTCTTCGGTGTCCCCTACCCGTTCGGCAAACTCGATTTCGTCCTGGTTCCGGGATTTCCCTACGGGGGCATGGAACACGCCGGGGCGATCTTCTACAGGGAGACGTCCCTTTGTTTCGATCACCCTCCCACTTCCCGGGAGCGGGCGAAGCGGAGCACCCTCATCTACCACGAGGTGAGCCACCAGTGGTTCGGAAACCTGGTGACCATGAAGTGGTTCGACGACCTCTGGCTCAAGGAGGGCTTCGCCAACCTTATGTCCTATTACGCCCTGGACCGGCTCCAGCCGGGAAGCGGGGCCTGGACCAGGTTCCACCAGGACCTGACCGGGAGGGCCCTTCGGGTGGACGTGACGCGGGGCACCACAGCGGTCTACCAGCCCCTGGAGAACCTGGACGACGCCAAGTCCAATTACGGCCCGATCGTCTACGACAAGGCCCCGGCCGTCCTCAAGGCCCTCCTTTTTCGGGCCGGGGAGAAAAGATTTTTCCGGGGGCTTCACCTCTACCTTTCCCGGTTCGCCTGGGGGAACGCCTCCTACAGGGACCTCCTGGCCTGCCTGGAGGAGGCCGGCGCCGGGGACCTCTCCCGGTGGTCCGCCTGGTGGCTCCTCACTCCGGGGCTTCCTTCGGTTCGGCCCCGCCTTTGGAGGGACGGAAAGGGTGGGATCCTGTCCCTCGCCCTTTTGCAGGAGAGTCCCCAGGGGTGGTGGGAAGGGGGGTGGCCTCTGAAGGTCCGGGTCCTCCTCGGGTATCCGGGTGGCCGAAATATCGTCCTTACCTGCGCCCTGGAGGGACCCATCGGCCGGGTGAAGGGCGCCCGGGGCCTTCCTCTCCCGTCCTGGATCCTCCCAAACCCGGCAAACCGGGCCTACGGCCTCTTCCTTCCCTGGAGAGAAGGCGCCCCGGCCCTCATGGAGGATCTTCCCCGGGAGAAAGGTTCCTTGTTGCGCTCTTGCGGCCTCGCTTCCCTGGAGGCCCTGTTGCGCCGGGGGGAGCTGGACCCGGGGAGGTTCCTGGGGTTTTGCCTTCACCTTCTGGAGGGCGAACGGGACCCTTCTTCCTACACCGTTGTCCTCGGGACGGCCGCCCGGGCCCTGGAGAGGTTTCTTCCGCCCCGCCGCCGGTCGGCCTGGCGGGCCAGGTGGGCCGCCTTCGCGAGGACCCAGCTCGTGAAGGTGAGCCGGAAGGCCCCGGCCCTCCCGCTTGTCCGTTTTCTTTTGAGGACCGGCGGCGACCTGGGACTTGCGGGGATGCTCGCCGCCCGGGAGTACCCCTTGCCCTGGCTTTCCCCGGGGAAGAAGGAACTTTTCCTGGCCGCGGCGGCCCTGGTGGCGGCGGGGCGCTGGAAGAAGGCGGACCTGGAGCGGTTCGCCGCCTCCTTCGGCAAGGAGGACACGGCCAAGTATGTCTTCCTGGCAGGCGCAGCCTCTCCCGATCCAAGGGTCAAGGATGCCTATTTCCGGCTCTACCTGGATCCCAAGGGGCCTCCCGAGCAGTGGGTCTCGGAGAGTCTCCCCTGGTTCCACTGGCCGGGCCAGGAAAGAGTCACTCTTCCTTTTCTGGAGCCCGCCCTGGAGAAGTTGGAATGGGTCAAGGCCCACAGGAAGATCTTCTTCATGCCCGCCTGGATCGATGCCTTCATCGGCGGCCATTCCTCTCCGGAGGCCCTGGAGATCGTGAGGCGTTTTCTCCGGGAGCGGCCCGGTCTTCCCGGGGACATCCGGCTCAAGATCCTCCAGTCCCTGGACCGGCTGGAGCGGGCGGTAAAGGTCCAGTGCAAATGGGGAAACTAGAACCCGTCGTCCAGGTCCTCCCAGTCCAACTGCTCGATGGTGGAACGGAAGGCCTCCAGCAGGTCCTCGAGCCTGTCCAGGACGGAGGAAGGGGATGGTGGTCCGCCCTCCTCGAAGGCCGCCCCTAGGAGGCAAGCCTCTTCGCCCAGGGCCGAAGCTCCGACGCTGGCGGACCTCTCACGCAGTTCCCTCAGGTTCCCGGCGATCTCAAAGGCGTCGCCCCCTTCGAACCCGGACCGAAGGTTCTCCAGGAGAACAGGCGCATACCTCAGGAATGCCCGGGTCATCTCCTGCAGAAGGACAGGGTCCCCTTCCACGACCTCCAGGGCATCGGCCAGGGAGAAATGGGGGGTGAAGGGAGTCTCTTCAGGGGCGGGGAAGTCCGCCACCCGGCCGCCTTTTGAATCGAATCTTTCCATGGGCACCCCCTCGAGCCAAGGAGGGAGCGGGGCCCTTCTTCCCAAGTCCGGGCTTCCGATCCGCCCCCTGTTGGAATCTATCGTCCTTCCCGGGAGCGGACCTGACCCGTCCCGCCCGGCTTAGAGCGGCGAATGTGGCCTCTTGAGACGGTTCCTTTTCACGGCCGGGGACGCGGGCCTCCCGGCCCTTGGGGGGGCGCTTCCATCCGGAATGGGAATGAGACGGAAGAAGCCCGGCTTCTTGTGCCCAGGCCAGCCCGACCGGCCTGGCGGAACGCCGGAGTGGGGGGTCAGCCCTTTCCCGGTTTCTTTCGCAGGTAGACCCACACCCTCCCGTGGATACTGGGCCTCGGGGTTCCACGGAAGAGGATTCCCATCCACTTGTTGCGTTCCTTGGTCCAGCGCTCCAGTTTTTTCAGCCTCTCCTTCTTCTGCTCCTCCGTCTCCCCGGGCTTGGGCCGCATGTATTTGCGGTATTCCATAAGGGCGGCGATGTATTTCTTTCGAGCCTCCTTGAGCCGGGCCGGGGTGATGGAAGGATCCTGGGGCTTTCTCTTCCGACCCAGGGCGAAATCCCCGGTAAGCAGGTCCGGGAGGCCGTCGCCGTTCCAGTCGGCGACCCAGATCTTGGTCCGCCTTCCGGGGCGGAGATGCTCCTTGGATGTTTTTTTCCCCGGCTCAGGCGTCCTGGCATCGGAAGACCGGATGGGCCTGGGTCGGAAGAG
>JALUZX010000484.1 GCA_027011425.1 Planctomycetota bacterium | reverse complement strand
CGCTCAGGGAGGCTCGGAAACGCCTATTTACGCTCCGGAGACTCTTTCATGGGCTCCCGTCAGAAAATTCCCCCTGCTCCCCAGCACTCCCATCCCTGTCCGAGCCTGACTTTTGTCGTGTTCGTCAAATAGTGCCCTTTTCAAGTGGTGCGCAAAGTAAAGGCCCGAAACCGGCCGGGTCCGCCCCACAGGACGGGGGCCCAAGCCTTTTCCTTGGAAGGATGTATTCCCCCTTTTCCGGGCCCACCTTTGCCCACCCCTTGAAAAGGGCACAGTTTCTCGACCCATCACCCTTGGAATCAGTCGGGACTTCATCCGGAGGCGTCGCCCCGAAAGGAGCGTTTTAGCACGTCTTCGTGCGCAAGCGACGCCGGGGCGCCACGGAGGCGGGGGTAATACCCATGTGACGGTAAAAACATCCCTGGACATGGACCTTCGTTCCCCCGGGCTTTTCCCCGGGAGGGTCAGCCCTCGAGGAGGAAATAGAGGGCCGGCCAGAGGGGGTTGAGGAGGGTGAGGAGGGCGAGTTTGACCTTGAAGGAGGTCTTCTGGGTCTTGTGGCGGAAGAGGCTCATGGCGGCCCAGGCGCCGGGGAATCCGCCCAGGAAAGCGAAAAGAAGGAGGCGCGCCTCGGAGATGCGGCGCCTGGCCCGCTCGGCCCGGCTCTTGTCCCACCCGTAGGCCAGGATGGTGACCAGGTTGATTGCCAGCAGGTAGTAGACCAGCCAGGGGCTCAAAGCTTTTTTCCTTTCTTCTCTTTCTTCCGCGCCGCAAGGGCCGCCTCCACGGCAGGGAGGGCCTGGAGGAGTCCGGCGCCGTAAGTGTAGTCCCTTCCCTTGGGGCCCAGGTCCTTTGCGGTCTTCTCCAGGATGCCCTTTACGTCCCAGGGGTTCAGGTCCGGGTTCGCCGAAAGGACCAGGGCGGCCACGCCAACGGCCTGGGGGCCAGAGAAGGAATTGCCCCTGGGGCCGACCAGGAGGGCCCCGCCCCGGCCGTCTTCGTAGACAACCCGCCACCGGCGCAACCGCCTGCGCGCCGAGCCCCAGACGGGAAACCCGCCGAAGTAACCCGTCACGTCCGGCTTGGCCAGGGGGTGGTCGTGAGGGTAATCGCTGTAGAAGGCCACGTTCTCCCAGTAGCAGGGGCCTTCGCTGCTGGGCGGCGCCTTGGATCCGTCGCGGAGGATTCCCGCCGAGGCGATCACGCAGGGGATGTCCTTGGGGAGAGCGATCTGTTTTCCCCTGGGAGCGGACCGGGCGAAGTTCCCCGCTCCCCCGGCGGAGAGCACTCCAGCCGCCGCCAGGTGCTCGTGGGCCGTCCGGAAGACCCCACGGTAGTGGCCGAGCTTCATGTTCACCCACATGTAGCTCATGGAAAGGATGTCGGCGCCCATCTGGGCGGCGTATTCGTAGGCCTCCAGCAGGCCCGAGCCTACGAGGACCATGACCCGGGCGCCGGGGGCCGCGCCCGTAACGAGGGGGCTCTCCTCAAGGGGGCGCCCGGCGATGATCCCGGCGCACATGGTCCCATGGGGGATGGGGCCGCTGTTTCGGAGGACATCGGGGACGCCCCGGCGGAAATCCCAGCCGAAGAGATCGTCCACGTACCCGTTTCCGTCGTCGTCCTTGCCGTCGAGCTTCTCCGCCGGGTTCACCCAGAGGGCCTTCTCCAGGGCCGGGATCGGAAGGAGGCCCGTGTCCAGCACGGCCACGACCACGCCTTTGCCGGTGATTCCTTTTTCTTTCCAGACCCGGTGGGCAAGGAGCTTTTCCAGGTTCCAAGGGACCTTGACCCCCTTGGGATCGAAAGGCCCCGGGCTTTCGGCCTTTGCCAGGGCCAGGGCCTCCCGGGCCTTTTTCATCCATCCTTTCTTCCAGGCATTCCCGGGGAACCTCCTGGGAAACATGTGCCGCCCCGGGCCCCGCTGGAGGTAGACGAAAGAGACGTCCTTTCGTTTCGCAAAAAGCCGCGCCGCCTCCAGGGTCCCGGTGCAGGCGAAGCCGTTCACGATCCAGAAACGCTTCACTCCCGAGACCAGCCCCTTCCCTTTCAGTTCCTCCAGGAAGGGCTCGATCCCTTCCCATGATTTTCGGGCCTTCTCCTTCAGGGTGGACAGGACCTCCCGGCGAAGCTCCCTCCGGGGCCGCTTTCCGTTCTTTCGGACGAAGGCCTCCAGGGCGCCGGCCCGGGGGAGGAGCTGGTCGGCCATGCGGACGAAGAGGGGAAGGGGGCCCTTCCGTCCCTCCAGATCGGGGTCCAGCTT
>JALUZX010000483.1 GCA_027011425.1 Planctomycetota bacterium | reverse complement strand
GGGGAGGGGGGAATCCATTGTTGGGGGCTCTCTCGTGTACGACCGTCGGGGCGTCGCTTCGCTCCGCCCCTCGGGCGTGCTCTACGGCGTCCCCTACGTTTCTTTTTCGTCCAGGCCCAGGATCTCCATTTCCTCCCGGGTCAAGGGACCGAAGAGGGCGGTCCACTCCTCGGGATGCTCCTGGATGAATCTCCGCACTTTCTCGGTGAATTTCCGCTCCGCCGGGCTCACATGGATCCCGGCTTTTTTCAGGGCCTCCGGCGCCTCTCCCTTGGAGCGCTCCATTACGTCTTCGGGCCGGGGATCCAGGCGTGAATCGTCGATCCAGTAATCGGCCTTGATCCCGAAGAAACTCACCAGCCCCTTCAGGTGGCGCAGGTCGAAGGGGACCGTTCCGTCCAGGAGTTGCTGGAGAGCCTGGGGGGAGACCCCCAGGGCGGAGGCAAGCTCCTTCTTCTTGAATCCCCTCTCCCTGAGAAGGCGGGATACCTTTTCGTGGATCCTGCGCCCCATGGGCCTGCCTCCTTTCCCTTCCCCCCTGGGACCCGGATTTTCTCCGGTGGGGGACTATTTCTTTTCCAACTCCCCGAAGGAAACCCCTGTGGACCGGGCCGCCAGGAGGAGTTCGTTGTCCGGGGGGACGGTCTTCAGGTTCTCGATGGCCGTCTGGATCGGCACGCTCGTCACGATGCCCCCCTGGTAGGCCGCCATCTGGTTGAATTTTTCCTCCACCACGAGCTGGACCGCCTTCCACCCGAACATTGTGGCCAGGTTACGGTCGAAGGGGGTGGGGGAGCCGCCCCGCTGCAAGTGGCCGAGAACCGTGACCCTGGTCTCCTGGCCCGTGATCTCCTCCAGCTTGGAGCCGATGACGTGACTGATTCCGCCCAGACGGATGGGATCGGTGCTCTCCTCGATGGTCTTCTGGACCACCAACTCCCCCTTGTCGTTTTTCGCCCCTTCGGCGACCACGACGATGGAGAAGTTCTTGCCCCGGCGCTTGCGCTCCATGATCTTTTCCGCAACGGCGTCAATGCTGTAAGGGATCTCCGGTATGAGAATGACGTCGCCGCCGCCGGAAACCCCGGCCCCCAGGGCGATCCAGCCGGCGTAGCGGCCCATTACTTCCACGACCATGATCCGGTGATGGGATTCGGCGGTGGTATGAAGCTTGTCGATGGCCTCGCAGGCCGTCCGCACGGCCGTGTCGTAACCAAAAGTGACCTCCGTGCCCTGGAGATCGTTGTCGATGGTCTTGGGCACGCCCACCACGGGGACACCCTTTTCGGAGAGCTTGAAACCGATGTTCTGGGTGCCGTCCCCGCCGATGAGGACGAGAGCGTCCAGGCTCTCCTCGTGGAAGACCTGGATCGCCTGGTCGGAGACGTCTTTGAACTCGATCTCTCCGTTGTTCCGGACGGGATGGCGGAAGGGATTGGCCGTGTTGGATGTTCCCAGGATGGTGCCTCCCAGGGGAAGGATCCCCGAGACGTCTTTCATTCCAAGCGGTCTCATCTTGTCGTCGATGAGGCCCTCGAAGCCGTTGAGGATCCCCATCACCTGGACCCCGTAATCCAGGATGGCCGTCTTCACCACGGCCCGGATCACGGCGTTGAGGCCGGGACAATCCCCGCCGCCCGTCAAAATCCCGATTCTTTTTATGGATGTCTTCGCCATGACGTCTCTCCCTTGGGCTGGGCCCGGATACCTTCCTCCCCGGGAAACGGGTTTATCCTGCCCTTCTGCGGGCCGGGGGGCAAGATAACTTCTTCGTTACTACTCCTTACTTTGTTCAGGCACGCTCCCCTTCCTGAAGGCAAAGATTCCTGGCACCATGAGGGTCTCCTCCGTATCCCGAGAAAATTGAAGACCCAGGAGGCTTGCCATGGCTCTTTCCCGTCTTTTCCTCCCCGCCCTGGCGGGGATCCTCCTTTTTTGCCCCTCTTCCGCCCGCGCCCAGGGCAGGACTCCCTGGCTCGGCGTCTACCTGGACCAGAGCCAGGAAGGGCTGGTGGAGATCCAGCAGGTCCTGGACGGATCCCCGGCGGCCAAGGCGGGCCTTAGGGCCGGGGACCTCATCCTGGCCTGCGACCAGGTCCCTGTGCCCTCCGTGGACGCCCTGATCGAGAGAGTCCACAAGATGAAGCCCGGCCGGAAGGTGAAGTTCCGGGTCCTGAGGGACCGCAAGAAGCTGGAGATCCTGGTGACCCTGGGGGTCTCCCCCGAGGAAGCGGCCGTTCCGCCCGCGCCTCCCAGGCCTCCCGTTC
>JALUZX010000482.1 GCA_027011425.1 Planctomycetota bacterium | reverse complement strand
GGGCGGGGGAGGAGGGCTCCAAGGGCGGCCCGGGCTAGGGCCCAGGTCCTGTGGAACCAACAGGCCTGGCGATCTTTGATCTGTGCCCTTTTCAAGTCGCCTGGGGAACGCGGAAAGGCCTGTCTCAAATGTGGATTTCAGGAAAGGACCCCATGGTCTCTCACGAAATCTTTGCGCCGAGGGAGGCCAGGTCCTGGAAGAAGCGGGGGTAGGACTTGGATACGCAGGAGGCGCGGGCGATGCGGACGGGACCGGCGGCGGCCGGGGCGGCGACGGCGGCGGCCATGGCGATCCGGTGGTCGCTGTGAGGGTCTATCGTGCCTCCCTGGAGCGTTTTCCCGGGGATGACCATTGCATCTCTCTCGATCCGGACTTTTCCGCCCAGGCGGGAGAGAAGGTCCGCCAGGGCGGCGGCCCGGTCGCTCTCCTTGTGCCGCAGGCGGTGCACGCCGGAGATCCGGGATTCTCCCGGGCATGCCGCGGCCAGGACCGCGAGGGGGGGGAAGAGGTCGGGACAACCCGAGGCGTCGAAGGAAAAGGCCCTGGGTTTCCCGGGGGCCGCCGTGACCGAGTCGCCGCCGGCCTTCACCTCCGCCCCCGCAAGCTCGAGGGCCTGTAGGATCGCCCGGTCCGGCTGGGGGGATTCCAGGTCCAGCCCGGTCACCGTCACGGCCCCGGCCAGGGCCCCCGCAACAAGAAGAAAGGCCGCGCCGGACCAGTCCCCTTCCACCGTGTATTCTCGGGGCTGGTAGGCCTGCCCACCGGGAATGAAGGAAAGTCCCGTATCGAGGTCCGATTCCACGCCGACGCCGAAGTCCTCCATCACCCGGAGGGTGGCTTCCACGTAGCCTCTGCTCCGCAATCCCCGCGCCCGGACCTCCGAGTCCTCCCGGCAAAGAGGGAGGGCGAGGAGAAGACCCGTGAGGACCTGGGAGGTGAGGCTCCCGTCCACCTCGGTCCGCCCGCCCCGCAGGGGTCCTCTCACCCGGACAGGCGGATACCCGCCCCTGGTCTCGCAGGAGGCGCCCAGGGCCTCCAGGGCGGGAGGGAGCATGTGGACGGGCCGGGAGAGCAGGGAACCCGAGCCGGTCAAGGTGACGGGTCCCGCCTCCAGGGCCGCCAGGGGGGTGAACATCCGGAGGGCCAGGCCCGATTCCCCGCAATCGACCCACTCCGACCCGGGTCGGGCCCGGCCCGTGACCCGGACGCCACCTGGCTCTTCCCGGACCCGGGCTCCCAGGGCCCGGGCCGCACGGAGGGAGGCCCGGGCGTCGGCGCAAAGGGGCCCCGCCGCCTCGAGGAAGGAGGTCCCCCGGGCCAGGGAGGCCGCCGCCACAGCCCGCTGGAAGAGGCTCTTCGAAGGGGGCGCCGCAACGGCCCCCCTCAAGGGTCCCGGCCCGACGGTTACCAAGTCTTCGGTCATCTTCTTTGCCTGAGGTCTTTTGGTGATCCTATCCCGCCTTTCCTGGAAATCCCCTCTCTTCCTTCTATGGTGAAGGCATGCCCTTCCTTCCTGACGCAAGACTGCTCCTCAATCCCAGGCTCGATCCGGCCGGGGCGGCGGAATTCGCCCGCTGGTTCGAGGCCGCCCCGCCCCTTCCGGACCATTTCTGGCTCGCCACGTCGGGGACGAGCGGGAGGCCCAGACTCGTCGCCCTCTCCCGGGAGGCCCTCCTGGCCTCGGCCCGGGCGGTGAACCGCCACCTGGAGAGCGGTCCCTCCGATGCCTGGGTCAACGTTCTGCCCCTCTTCCACGTGGGAGGCCTGGGAATCCTGGCCCGGGCCGAAGAGAGCGGCGCCCGGGTTGCGGGGAACCTGGACCCGGCGGTTCTCCCTCCCTGGAAGCCCGGGGAGTTCGTGGAACTCCTGACCGAGGAGAAAGCCACCCTCACCTCGCTGGTGCCGACCCAGGTGCACGACCTGGTGGAACGCCGCTTCTCCCCGCCTTCCTCCCTCCGGGCCGTCCTGGTCGGGGGGGCCCGGCTGGAAAAGGGTCTCTACCGGGCGGCCCGGCGGCTCGGCTGGCCTCTCCTTCCCACGTACGGCTCCACGGAAACGGCTTCCCAGGCGGCCACGGCGGAAGTCGCCTCCCTGGAGAAGGAGGAGTTTCCGTCTCTTCGGATTCTTCCCCACATCCAGGTCCGTGAGGAGGAGGGGCACCTGGCCTTCCGGGGGCCCTCCCTTTTCACGGCCCTCCTGGAAGGGCCGGTAGAAAAGGACCTCTTCCTCCTCCCCCAGGGGGCCTGGTGGAGGTCGGAGGACCTGGGGC
>JALUZX010000481.1 GCA_027011425.1 Planctomycetota bacterium | reverse complement strand
GATTTCTGCATCACGATATCCGCCGCCCGCTGGAGGGCGTTGATGGTCCGGTGGGCGTCGGAAGGGAGGACCAGGACGCGGATCCCCGGATCGTCGGCCGCGGCGGTCCGGACCTCCTGGAGGACCGCCTCCCCTTCGGGGTCGTCCGTGGCGCCTCCGCCGGCCAGGACGAGCTGGAGGGGGGTCAGCTCCCGGGCGAGCCGGCAGGCGGCGATCACCCCCAGGGGATCTTTGAACCGGTCGTACCGGGAGACCTGGAGGACCAGGGGAAGGTTGGGGTCCAGGTCGAAGCGGGAAAAGACGCTCCGGACCTCTTCTTCCGGGAGTTCCCTGTTCTTCTCGCTCAAAGGATCGATGCTGGGAGGGACCAGGAACTGGGGATGGGGAAGGGGCTGGGCGAAGTCGGGAAGGGAGAAGATGCTGGCGTCGTAGGGGGAGACGAAACGGCGCAGGTATTTCCAGACCGGCCGGTAGGGGCGGCTCACGTCGATGTGGCACCGCCAGATCCACTTGCCCTTGCGCCCGGGAAAGTGCTGGAGAAGGGCCGCGGGCTGGGGGTCGTGGATGAAGACGAAGTCCGCCTCTTCCAGGATGGGCCTCAGCTTCTCGGCGTTTTCGGCGTTGGTCTCCTCGTAGACCTTGAGAAGAGCCTCCGAGGGTCCGGTGGACATTCCCTGTAGGGCGTTGTGGAAGCCCTTGGTGCACCGGTAGAAATCGGTGTTCCCCGTGATCACCTCCCAGGAGGCGTCGATGCCGAGGGCCTTCATGAGGGGCACCATCTTCTGGAGGATCTCGGCCACGCCGCCGCCCACGCGGGTGGAGTTGACGTGGACCACCTTCAAGCCTTCCAGGCGCCGGGCCAGTTGGCGCAGGTGACTGACTTCCGTCTCTCCCGCCGCCTGGGCGTACTGGTCCAGGAGATCGCTCATGGCGCTTGCCCTCCGAAGTATTCCTGGAAGATGCGGGTGAGGATGGTTCTCAGGTCCTCCAGGGTGGCGAAGAAGGGATCGATCGAGAAGAGGCGGGCCCGCAGGTCCTCGTACTTCTCCCCGTAGCCCGAGAGCCAGGCGCTGAAATCGTCCACCTGGTCGGGGGTCCGCCGCCGGGCGTCGATGAAGTGGTAGAAGATGCTCTCTCTCGGGAGCCTGGGGACGATCTCCGCCAGTTCCTCGGGCCTTTCCACCCGGATCCCCGTGTCCAGCACCACCACCTGGGAGCGGATGAAGTGAAACCCCTGGTCGGCCCGGGCCCAGGGAACGAGTTCGCTCTCGTCCAGCCGGTCCTCGATGATCTCCACCAGCTCCTGGCGCAGGTCCTCGATGTCCTTCATCCGGGCCGGGTTGACCATGCTGAGCCGCTCGGCCAGGGCCTTCTCGTGGAGGGCACGCCAGGCCCAGGAGGCGAAGTCGTTGTTGTATTCGGGCTCCACGAAGTGGGGCTGGAGGAGGCGCCCCCAGAAGTGGTGGTAGATGGCGGACCGGTCCACCACGAGCAGTTTTTCCCTCAGCTCCCGGAGGTTCTGGACCCGGATGCCCGTGGGCAGGCTCATGAGCGAGCAGTCCCGGAGCGCGAAGGGCTCTACCTGGGGGGGGTCGTCCCTTTCCACGTCCTGATCCTTCTGTGTCATGGCTCTAGGTCTTAGCACGAGGCCCGGCCTTTTTCACCAGCGGACCGGCGCGGGTTTTCCAGCCCCACCGGGGGGGCCGTGCCCGGGGCCCCCCCACAAATGGGGGGCCCTGGTCTACAATGAAAGAATTCTCCGGCCGGCGTGGAGAGGTGGGTCGTGGAAAAAAGAAGAGTCCCGGCCTTTGGGGCCTCCAGGTTTCCCGGGATCTTGCCGGTCTTGTTTCTCTTGCTCCCCTGCCGGGCGGCGGCGGGACCTCCCTACAGGCCTGAGGAGGTGGAGGGCCTCTCTTCGGCAAAGCTCTCCCGTGAGGCCCGGGCCTTCCTCCTCCGGAATTGGTTCGTCTATACGGGGCGCAAGGCGCAGAGCCTCCTGGAGATCTACGAGAGGAACTGGGACCACCCCGATTTCTATACCACCGACTTCGTCTTCTCTTGTTTTCTGGGGGCGGCGGAGAAGGCCTGGGGCGAATGGTCCCGCGCCCGGTCCTGGGCCCTGGCGAAGCTCGCGGGGAGCCCGGATTCGAAATGGGTCCGCCTTCCGGCGGGGGTGGTCTTCTCCGGGGAGGAGAAGCAGGGAGGTCTAAAAAGATGAGGCGTTTTTCCAAGGCGGTTCTTTTTCTTTTTTTTCCCAAAAGAGCCCGTGAATG
>JALUZX010000480.1 GCA_027011425.1 Planctomycetota bacterium | reverse complement strand
GGGGCCAGTTCCGACGCACCCCCCGAGTCCCGGCCTTGACAAGACTTTTGTCGCGTCCGCCAATCAGTGACGGTTACGACAAAAGTCCCGAACCCTTGAAAATCCCAAAACAATCGTGACCTTCCCCCAGCCAGCAATGTTGTGAAGCCCCCGCCGGAACGAGGCCGGATCGGAGATCCGGACTCGTGACGTCGGGGGGCCAGTTTCGACGCACCCACCGAGTCACGAGGTTGACAAGACTTTTGTCGCGTCTGTCAATCAGTGCCCTTTTCAACTGCCGCCGCCCGGGTCGAGCCGAGATACGGCCTGGTCCCCCTTCCACGCATCCTCGACCCACAGATTCTTCAGAATACCCTCATCTTTTGTGTACCCAAACAGGTGGTCTAATGGTTCTCAGGATTCTTCCCTCGAACCAATCCTCCTGGACAAACATGGTCTTTTCCCATATCGGTAACACCCTTTTTGTGCCCCTATGTTCATTCTTTCCCCTCGGCGGGGGAAAAATATTTCCTGGCGGCCCACACCTTTTCATTGCCTCGGCCGCCTTTTCGAGACTCGAAAAGGGTCGACTGACCCGGATCTTGTAAAGCAAGGCGAACACTTTCTTCTTTTCAGGATCCACATAGGGGGATAGGAATGCCTGGAAACAACTGGGCTGCCAGAAAAAGGACCAATCGCCTGGATCCTCCACAATATCCTCAAGCTTCCCGCCCTCATTGAAAAACCTAAGGAAAACGTCATCCACCCTGACAACAAGATAATGGCCGGCATCGGAGGCGGTCTCATCGTCCCCTTTTCCTTTTTCCTCTTTAACGACCAATAAATCGTATTTCCAGATACGTTCGGGCAGCCCCATCCTCTTGGCCAGAAGGTAGAGGATGCAACATTCCTCCTTCACCCTTTTTTCAAGATTACGACTTCTAGAAAAAACACCCTTTTCCCAAACGATCCGGATCTTTTCCCCTTCCCGCATTCCAGGCTGGTCTCTCATCACTCTCAAGATTCCCGCGCCATCCGAAAGAATCAACTTTGAAACAAGGAACCCGATCCCAATGAACCCGAATGAAAAGAGAAACGACAAAACCCCGAGGATCAGGGCGCCGCCGGATCTTGGTTCACTGGTTTGCGCTCTTCTCAAGCCATTCATTTTGAACCTCTTTTCCCAGGGGGCCGGAAAAGCCGAACTTCCCCGCCCCTTCCCTTTCTGCGCCTTCAGCCCGGAGGATCCATGAAGGATTCGCCTCGAAAGAGGGGGGCCCCTGTCGAGACGATGGCCAGGAATTCGAAAGTACCCCTGCCCCCGGGGTTGTCAAGTGGGTGTTCCATCCCCAACCCGGGAATGCCGACCATTCCGTTGGGTTCTTCCGGCGGGGCTCTCAGATTTCCCTTTTGAATCTCCCGGATGAATAGAGGTCGGCGTAAAGTTGTTTGTACAAGTATCTCACCGTGATGATGGGGACCAGGCTTGCCAGGAAGAACAAGACGAACCAGGCGGAAAGCCAGGTTCTCAGGAATCGAAACAGGTCGCCCAGGATCTTCTCGTCCCGCCGGCTCACCACACCCTGAACATACCTCCTGAAATTGACCGGGATCTCCTCCTGGGTTTGGAGGACGAGATCGATTCCCTTCTTGTGCGCCCCGGCAAGGGAGGCGTCGACCACTTCCGCCTCCTCCATGATCCCAGGCATCTCCACCCGGAGTTGAACAAGAGCGCCGAATGAAAGCAGGGCGAAAACGAGGACGGACGCCATGAAAGCCTGCTCACGCTGGGACCTAAGATCCCGCCCGGCTTGTTTTCTTCCCCAACGGACTCATTCCGGCCCGCCGCTTCGGTCTTTTCCATGCCTTCCTCCAAAAAATCCTGGGACATCGATTTTGAGTATGCCTTGTGGGATTATCCTTGACACGCAGCTGGAACGACAAAGGACGGCGTCCTTTATTTCGCGTCAACCCGTGTGAGAGGATTTCCCTTCTTGAAAAGGGCACAGATCGGTAGCCCGGAAAAGAGGGAAGGGCTCTCGACGGGGGAAAACATGGGACTGTCAGCCTCTACGACTCGCCCCGCGGGATGTGTCCAAAAAGGGGGTGACCCATCGCCCTGGAGCCCGGACGAATCGGGTGGAGGCGGGGGAGGAGGGCTCCAGCCAGCCTCTGGCCCGGATCTAAGATTATGTTGAACAAACTGGCCCGGCACCTTTCCGAAAACCGGTCGTCCCGGGGGGGGCTCACTGGCCAAGGTAGCCCGGATCCAGGACCACGTGTTTTATGGTCTTTCGG
>JALUZX010000479.1 GCA_027011425.1 Planctomycetota bacterium | reverse complement strand
CCCCGGGACGGCGGGGTCGCGCGGCAGGGTGGGTATCTTTCGTTTCGGGCGTATACCAGGGAGGGGACGGTGATCCTCTGGCCGGCGACTCTCCTGTTCTTCCTCGCCCTGGAAGGGGGCCTCGGATATGCCCGTTTTCTCGTGGCGGATCCCCAGTTCCTCCCCGACCTGGACCTCCTCCTGGTGGTCCTGGTGGGTCTTTTCGCGAAAAAGAAACGGGTGACTCCCTTGCTCCTGCTCGCCGCCGTCTGCCGGGCCGTCCTGGCCGGGACCCCCCCGGCCCAGGCGGCGGGCTCCTTCCTCCTGGTGGGATGGGGATTGGCGGCCTCCCGGAATCTCCTCTTCCGCGACCGCCTCCCGGGAAGGCTTCTGTTGGGATTCGCCGGGCTCTTGTTCCTGCGCTCCCTCATGGCCCTCTTCGACCATCTCGGCCGGGGGATGGGCTGGCCCCCGGCTGAGGAATGGCTCCTCCCGGCGGGGCTGACGGCCTTCTGGGGAACCTTTCTCCTTCCTCTTTTCTGCCTCCTTCCTCCCATGCGCTTCCACGTGGAGAAGAGCCGTGTTTGAACAGGCCCGCGGAAAGATCCTGGGTCTCAGGGCTCTTTTCCTCCTGGCCCTGGTTCTCCTCGCGGCCAGGCTCTTCTGGCTCCAGGTGCTGGAACACGATTACTGGTTTTTCCAGGGGTTTCTCAACAGGGAGAGGATCCTTCCCAGGCCGGTGAAGAGGGGGGCCATCCTGGACCGGAAGGGGAGGCGCCTGGCCTGGGACGAACCGGCCCACGATGTGGAACTGGTCTACCGGAATTTCCGCCGCGGCAATCCTTTGGGCCAGGCTTTCCATCTCCGCCTCCTGGTCCTTCCCGCTCCCAGGCTTCCGGCGGCGATCATGGGGCTCTACCGAAAGAGGATGAAGCTCCGCGGGCGGATACGTTCCCTTCCGGCGGGATCGGAAGAGCGATCCTTGCTGGAAAAGAAGTTGGCCTCCATGAAGAGGGTGGTCCCCCCTGATCCGAGGCCCTATACCCTTTTGCTCGCGCGGGACGGGATTCCCCGGCTGGCCCGGTTCGCCGCCGCCCTGGGGCCGGCCGATCTCCCGGACCCGGAGAAGGCCCAGGCAGAGATGGCGGCGGGGCTCTCGAGGGAGGACGCCAAGGCCCGGGCCCGGGTGGTGCGGTCCAACATGGAGTGGTATCTGCGGCGCCTCCTGGGGGAGGCGCTGGAGGCCGCCGCCCGGACCAAGGGGTGGGCCTCGAGCCTGAAAAAAACGTTAGAACGTATGGGTGGGGGGAGCCTCCGGCGGGGCCTCCGGCGGGAATTCCGGAAGGCCCTCGAGGAGGGCTGGAGGGGTTCCTTCGCGGCGCGCCTCGGGCTCGGGCCGGGCGACCTGGAGGCCCTCCTGGAGAGGGGGGCCGCCTCTCTGGTCCCCCCGCGCCCGCAGGATAGGGATCCCCTGCAACTGCTGGACCGGATTCACAAGCGGAACACATGCCTTCTGCTCTTCCAGTTCGGGAACCGGTGGGCGCTGTGGGACAGGCGTTTCCGGGACGCCGCGCGCCTGCGGGAGGACCGGAGGGACCCCTTGTGGCGGGCCGTTCCCTTCGAACTCGTCAAGTGGGTGGAGCTGAGCCCCAGGGAGCACAGAGGCTTTTTCGTGGTAGATTCGGTTCGCCGGGTCTACTGCTCGATCGGGGGGAGGCTTCCCGCGGCGAGGCTCTTCGGGAGGGTCACGGGGGTGCTCGCGGGAGACCGGGAAAAGGTGGAACCGGACACCACCTGGCTCCAGCCGCTCCCGGGGCTGGAGGATTACTGGCCCGAATACGAGGAGAGCGTGGAGAGGCGGGCCAGGAGGCTGGCCTCGCGGGTGAGGCGCTTCGGCCGGGGCGGCCTGGAGGGGGAGTTGGATTCGGTGCTCCGCGGAAAAGAAGGATGGACCTTCTTCGAGGCGGACCGGAAGGCCCGGCGCCGACTCAGCCATTACCAGGGGGCGCCCCGGCCCGGCCGGGACGTGCGGATCACCCTGGACTTGGATCTTCAGTGCGCCCTGGAGAGAGCCCTTGCTAGGGCCCGGCTTCCCGTGTCCGCCGCGGGAGCCGCTCTCCTGGAGTGCCGCACCGGTGAAATCCTGGCCCTGGCTTCCCTTCCCCTGGCGGGCCGGGAGGACCTGGAACGAGGATGGAAAGAACTGGCGCGCCTGGCCAGGGCCTGGAGGGAAGGAGGGAGGAAAGGCCGCCGTCCTACGACGCTTCCCATTCTCCAGGACTGGTCCCGGTTTCGGTA
>JALUZX010000478.1 GCA_027011425.1 Planctomycetota bacterium | reverse complement strand
CAGGAGGGACCGGGCCCGGGCCCGGTCCCTCCTGGAGGCGGTGGGGCTCCAGGACGCGGCGGAGAGGAAATTCGGGGGCTACTCCAAGGGCATGAAACGGCGGCTCACCATCGCCGCCGGGATCATGCACTCCCCGCCCATCCTCTTTCTCGACGAGGCCACCTCGGGCATCGACGTGGCCAGCGCCCGGAGGATCCGGCGTCTTCTCCAGGCCCTGAACCGGGAGGGGACCACCATCTTCCTCACCACCCATTACATCGAGGAGGCCGAGCGTCTCTGCCGCCGGGCGGCCTTTATCGTGAAGGGCCGGATCGTCCGGATCGACCGGGTGGAGGACCTGCTCCGGCAGGTGGAGGGACGGAACGTGGTCCTCCTCACCCTGGACGGCTCCGTTCCCGCCCTGGGGAAGGACCTGGAGGAAGCCTTTCCGGGCCTGCAGGTCGGGGAGATCTCGGGAAACCGGGTGGCCCTCTCCTCCGCCGGGGAGATCCGGATCGGTCCCCTGGCGCGGTTCTTCGAGGACCGGGGCCTGGAGGTCCTGGAGGCCCGCCGCCTCCGCCCCTCCCTGGAGGATGTCTTCGTGCGGATCACAGGAATCGAGGCCGGGGAGATGCGGCGGGAGGCCCCGGGGAAGGGGGGGAGCCCGTGAAAGCCTGGATCGCCTTCTGGAACATCCTTCTCAAGGATATGCGGGCCTACTACCTCAAGCCCCCCAACATAAGCTGGGGGATCCTCTTCCCCTTCGCCTGGACGGCCATGTTCTTCATCAAGTCCGGCTCGGGACTGGAGCGGATTCCCTCCCTCCTTCCCGGGGTGATGGGGGTCTCGGTTCTTTTCGGAACGACGAGCATGCTGGCCGTGACGGTGACCTTCGAGAAGAAGGGGCGCTCCTTCGAGCGCCTCCTTCTCGCGCCCATCCCCCTGGAGATCCTCATGCTCGCCAAGACGGCGGGGGCCATCCTCTTCGGGACGGCCAACGCCTTCGTGCCCCTGGTCATGGCCTCTTTCCTGGCGGACCTCTCGGGGGTGAACTGGACGGTGCTGGCCGGGGCGGTCCTGCTCATCGCCGCGAGTTCCACGTTCCTGGGGCTCTTCATCGCGGTCTCGGTAAGCGAGGTCTTCGAGGCCCAGACCTTCTCCAACTTCTTCCGCTTTCCCATGATCTTTCTCTGCGGGCTCTTCTTCCCCGTCTCCCACCTTCCTCTATGGCTCCGGCCCCTTTCCTACGCCCTTCCCTTGACCTACGGCGTGGACCTCCTGCACGGCACGATCCATTCGGCCAGGCGGCTTCCCGCGATCCTGGATTTCGCCGCCCTGGCCGGGTTCTGCGCCTTCTTGTTCCTGGTGAGTCTGCGAAACATCAAGAAGAGGTGGATCCTGTGAGAGAGCGTCGCCTTCTTCCTTTTTTTCTGCCTCTCTTTTTCCTCTTCCCGGTTTCCCGCGCCGGCGCCCTTCCCGAGGGAATTCCATGCCCCGGCCCGGAACCTCCGGGTCTTGTGGCGGAGGCCCTTCCCGCGGAACGGAAGCCTCTTTTCCAGGGTTGGAAGAAGGGCCCGAACCTCCTGGTGGAGAAGGGCTGGTTCGTCTGGGGAGGGAGCGTGATCCGCGGGGAGGACGGGCGCTGGCACATGTTCTACTCCCGCTGGCCCAAGGCCCTTGGGTTTACGGCCTGGCTGGTCCACTCGGAGATCGCCCATGCCGTGGCGGAAAGGCCCGAAGGGCCCTACAGCTACGTGGAGACCGTGCTCGAGGGAAGGGGGCCCGGGCACTGGGACGCCGTCACGGCCCACAATCCCAAGATCAAGAAATTCGGAAACAAGTATTACCTCTACTACATCTCCACCCGGGGCGTGTCGGGGCGAAAGGCCCTGGAGGGTGTGGCGCGCAGGGGATACGGTCATCCGAAGTGGCGGCTTCTCAGGAACAACCAGAGGACCGGGGTGGCCGTCTCCGCGGGCCTGAACGGGCCCTGGAAGCGCCTGGACGCCCCCATCGTGGAGCCCTCGGGCCCGATCGCCCGCCTTGCCGTCAACCCGGCGGTCTGCCGGGGGCCGGGGGGGAAATTCTACATGATCGTCAAGGGGGATAAGCCCGGGGCGAAGCGCTTCCTCCGCAACGAGGCCCTGGCCCTCTCCGATACCCCCCTGGGGCCGTTCCGGGTCCAGCCCCGGCCCGTGATCGACTCCTTCGACACCGAGGACGCCTCCATGTGGTACGACCGGACGGAGAAGCGTTTCTATGCCGTGTATCACACCCGCGGCCGGATCGGGCTGGTCGCCTCCACCGACGGCATCCGGTGGGGGCCGGCCTTCCACGACACGGTCTGTCCCAAGGAGGTCTTCTTCCGGGACGGAACCAGGTGGCTCCCCCAGCGGATGGAGCGTCCCTTCGTCCTGGCGGACGAAGAGGGGAGGGCCCGCCTTCTCTTCGTGGCGGTGAAGAAGGGAAACCGGTCGGGCAACGTCTGCCTTCCC
This sequence comes from Planctomycetota bacterium, assembly GCA_027011425.1. Classification (GTDB taxonomy): domain Bacteria; phylum Planctomycetota; class UBA1135; order UBA1135; family JALUZX01; genus JALUZX01. Next base: position 5,637 of record JALUZX010000478.1, on the reverse strand, counting down.
CTGGGGAGGAGACCCACCTACCGGGCCGACTGGAAGTCCCTGGACCGCCACCCCACGCCCCGCTGGTTCCGGGAGGCAAAGCTCGGGATTTTCGTCACCTGGGGCCTCTATTCCGTTCCGGCCTACAGCAAGAGGGGGGCCTACGCGGAGTGGTACGCCCGCTGGGTTAAGGCCGGGGCCCACGGGGGGCTGGAGCGGCGCTTTCACGAGAAGCGATACGGAAAGGATTTCCGATACCGGGATTTCACAACCTTGTGGAAGGCCGAACTCTGGGACCCGGGGCGGTGGGCGCGGCTCTTCCGGAGGGCCGGGGCCCGGTACGTGGTGCTGGTGAGCAAGTTCCACGACGGGTTCGCCCTCTGGCCAAGCAGGGAGGCTTCCAAGGTCCGGGGCTATCCCTGGAACAGCGTGGAGACAGGCCCGAAGAGGGACATCGCGGGCGAGCTGGCCCGGGCGGTCCGCAGGGCGGGGCTTCGTTTCGGGACCTACTTCTCCCTCATGGAGTGGGGGAATCCCCTCTACGACAAGGATCCCGGGCGGTACGTGGAGGAACAGATGATCCCCCAGATCCGGGACCTGGTCCGGCACTGCCGGCCGGCGATCCTCTGGGCCGACGGGGAGTGGGTCCAGCCCGATACGGTCTGGAGGAGCACCGGGATCCTGGCGGAACTCTACAACAAGGTTCCGAACTACCTGGACTTCCTGGTGAACGACCGGTGGGGAAAGGGGCTCCGCGGGCTGTGCGGGGATGTCTCCACCACGGAGTATGGAAAAATTACGGGTGGAAGGAAACGACTCCGGGCCCGGGCCAGGCCCTTCGAGGAGGTCCGGGGGATGGGCCGCTCCTTCGGGTGGAACCGGCTGGAGCCCCTGGAGGACTACCTGGAGGGGGACGCCCTGGTGCGGCTTTTCGTGGATACCGTGAGCCGGGGCGGGAACCTCCTTTTGAACGTGGGGCCCCGGGCGGACGGCATGATTCCCCTCCTCCAGAAGGAGAGGCTGCTCGCCCTTGGGAAGTGGCTCGGAAAGAACGGGGAGGCCGTATACGGCGCGAAGAAAGGGCCGTTGGGGCCTTTTCCCTGGGGAAGGACCACGGTAAGGGGAAGGACCCTCTTTCTTTTCGTCTTCCACCGGCCGGACTCGGGAATCCTGGAGTTGAAGGGCCTCCATGCCAGGGTGAAAGAGGCCCGTTTCCTGGACGGAGACGGGCGGGTTTCCCTGAAGTTCGAGGGAAACGGCGGGGGCGGGAACCTGCGGATCCGCCTGGAGGGCCGGCTTTGCCCCGGGGTGAAGGTGATCGCCCTGGAGTGCGAAAAAGAACCGGCCTCCCCGGGGGAAGGCCGGTGACGGGACAGAGGAAGGGCAGGCGGAACGCTCGCCTTGGGGCGTCCCGCCGGGGGATCTCCTCGATCAGAAATAGGTGAAGCGGGTGACCAGGCCGTAGGAGTTCGTCTTGTTGCCCTTCGTGGCGGTGGCGTTCCCGTAGGAATAGATCCGGCACATGGGAACGGCGGCGGGGATGGTGATGGCGCATCCGTCGGTGAAGGCCGCTGGCAACGGTGAGCGTCCCGGGTCGGCGCAGAAGAACTGGGTGTAGACTTTCAATCCTGCGTAGAGGGGATTCTTGGGGAAGGTGAGGGGGGATCCGTAGGTGGAGACATACCCGGAGGAATTGGTCCTTCCTCCTTTGGCGAGTATAGGGTTGATGTAGAGGGAACAGCCAACGCCTCCGAAGGGGGTGAGGCTGAGAGGCAGATTGTAGCTCCCGAATCTGGTGTTGTTTACGCCGATCATCCAAACGTAGGGCTGGGACTTGGCCAGGTTGCGGGCGTAGCAGTAGAGCATGTAGGAGTTGGGCACCGTGGAGGAATCCCGGATGAAACCGTAATTGTAAGGGGTGGACCTCTGGCCCGTGGCCAGGCACCCTTTCCCGAACCGGGAATAAGTCGAGTATGCGTTCTGTGAGTCCAATGGGCGGAATGTGTTGCTGGTGGTTGAATAGACCCGGATTTCCCACGCCAGGCTTCCCTTGCCTTTGTAGATGAAAGGCTTGCTCGGGAAAGGAATCACCTGGGTGAAAGGAGCGGGAGGGGTGGCCGGCTTGGATGCCGCCGGGAATTTGACGTTCGTTTTGTTCAGGACCTGGAGGAGGTCCGCGCCGTGGTTGGAGGCGTAGACTGTAGATGCCGTGCTGGAGGTGACCTTGGCCGTGCTGATCCAGAGGGAAACGTTCACCGTGCAAGGGGCCAGAGGTCTGCCGTATAACCGTCCTTCCGGAAGGCGATCTCCCGGATGAGGCGGGGCCGGCCTGCCAGGTCGTCATGGATCTGCATGTAGGCGAAGGGATTTTTGTAGAAAGGATAGGTGTTGTTGGAGCTGCCCTCCACCGTGGTGTTGGCCTTGGGAGAGACGAGGTATTTCGTCTGCCCGAAGGTCGTTCCGGCAAAAAGCAAGGGAAGGAGAAGAACCAGGGTCCTGCGCATGGATGCCTCCTCGAGGAAAATGGGGAAGGAACAAGAAATGTAAGATATCAATTCTAACGCCCCCCCGGGGACAGGAAAGGACCTTTCTCGCCCTTTCTTTTCTTGGTGTAGGGGAGGTTTTTTTATTGTCTCACTATGGCCCAAGGATTTTCTTTTCCAGGAGAAATCCGGCCAGGAGGCGGGCGGCCAGGTCCTGGCCGGCGGCGTTCCAGTGGTCGTCGGTGCCGTGGAAGTAGAGGGCGCCGGGATTGCTCTTCCTGAAGGAATCGAAAAGGTCCAGGCAGGGAAGGCCGAGGCTTTGGGCGATCCGGACCAGGGGCGCCGCCAGGTTCCGGGGCCGGTAGGAAGGGTGGGCCTTCTCGTTCACCCGGACGTCGTAGGCGGGACAGACGTCGATGGGGGAGGGGATGACCAGAAGGACGAGGGGGATTCCCTCTTTTTTCGCCAGTGCGGCGGTCCTTCCAAGGACGTGGGCCATGAGCCGGACCTTGAGGCGGCTCGAGGGAGCCCCGGGCTCCAGGGCCAGGTCCGCGTCGTAGTCGTCCTGGAAGAGATCCCTCACCGGGCCCTCCGGGCGGGTGATGTAGGCCTGGTATTCCTTCTCGGCTTTTTTCCTCCAGATCCGGATGGGCCGATAAGGATCCGGGTAGATGCCTCCGTGGGCCTGGAAGAACCAGAAGCCCTTTCGAAGGAGCTTGGGGAGGATCCAGGGGGAGCGGGCTCTTTCCATGGCGGCCAGAAGGGAGGGAGCGAGGCGGGGCCGGTTTCTCCGGAAGCCTCCCCCCGGGGCGGGCAGGAAGAGCCGGTTCCGGAGGAGGTCGCCGTAGTCGTTGCCTGCATACACGGCTTCCACAAGGAGATCCGGGTGGAAGCGGGGGACCTCTTCTTTCATCTTCAGGAGGCACTGGTCGGGCCCGTAGCCCACGACCCCTGCGTTGATCACCTGGACCTTCTTGTGCCTTCGCTTTGCCAGGTGGACCTGGAGCCTTTGGCAGAAGGTTTCTTCCAGGGGGGAAAATTCCCCTTCGATGAAGGAATCCCCGTACACCATGATCCGGAACCGGCCCTTGGCGGGGGAAAAATTCTTTCCCCGGAAACCGAGGGCGTTCACTCTCACGGGGACGGCACGGCCTCCGTTGACGGGGAGGCGGCGGAAGATCTTGAAAGCCCCGGGGACCAGGGAGTGGAGAAGGACCGGGTCGGGCCGGTAGAGGGTGGTGAACCAGGGGCGGAAGAAGAGCTGGAGGAATCCCTCCGAGAGCAGGAGGGAGAGAGCCAGGGAGCCGGCGAGCAGTCCGAAGCGCCTCCATCCCCCGGCCAGGGCGAAGAGGAGGGCCGCGGTTCCTAGGACCAGGACCGCCCACTGGCCCTTCCCGAAGCCCGGGGCGCCCCCGAAGAGGGGATCGGCCAGGAAATCCGCCGCGAGCAGGAGGGCTCCGGCGAGGGCCGTCAGGATGCGCGCCTTTTTTTCCATGGCGGAATCAGAAGAGAGGGTAGATCAGGGGGGCCAGGCCCGTGGAGGAAAGGAGCAGGAAGGCCCCGAGGAGGAGGAAGACCACCAGGATGGGGAGGAGCCACCACTTCTTGTTGGAAGCCAGAAAGGCCAGGAACTCGGAGGCCAGGCCGGACCGCTTCTTCCCCAGCTCCAACTTGAACTCGGCTTTTTTCTTGTCTTCGGACATGGTTCAAAACTGCCGGAAGTATCTCTCTCTTGGGGGCGGGCCGGCCCTCTCGGTCCAGTAGGTCTCCCTGGACTCTTTTCGGCGAAGGTCCAGGGGATCCTTGCCCAGGGCCCGGCGGAGAAGCCCGACAGGGGTGAGAACCAGGTAGAACATGAAGGCCAGCACCAGGTTGCCCAGGACCAGCCCGATGGGCCAGGCCGGGACCTGGAGGAGGACGTAGAGGGGGCGGAGGAGGGAGGGCCTGAAGAGGGCGGCCCCTCCTCCCAGGAGCCCGAGGAGGGCGATTCCCGCGGCCCATCCCCCCGGGAGCCGGCCCGTTCCTCCGAGGAAGAGACCCGCGCCCAGGCCCAGGAGGGCCCAGGCCAGCCCGAAGGTCCGGAGCTTCTCCGGATCAGGGGTCCAGTCGAATTCCAAGAGAGCCATGGTCACCTCAATCGGGCTGGAACCGGGCCAGGTATTGGTCCACGGGGAAGACCTTCGCCCCCGGTTGTTTCTCTTTTTCCAGGACCAGGTCCTCCAGGACGAGCAGGTCCATGTTGGTCCCCATGAAACACTGCCAGGCGTCATTGGGGGAAAGCACGATGGGCTCCCCCCGGACGTTGAAACTGGTGTTCACCAGCAGGGGGCACCCCGTCTTCTCGAAGAACTTCCGGATGAGCCTGTAATACCTGCCGTGGCGTTTTTCATCCACCGTCTGGAGGCGGGCCGAGAAGTCCACGTGGGTGACGGCGGGGATCCTGGAGCGGGGGACGGCCAGTTTCTCCAGGCCCACCTGTTTTTTCACCTCCTCTTCCACGGGATAACGGACCTCGGGATGGACGGGAGCCACCAGGAGCATGTAAGGACTTTCCGTCCCCTCCTCCACCTGGAACCACTCGTGGGCGTGCTCCCGGAGCACGCTCGGCGCGAAGGGCCTGAAGGATTCCCGGAACTTGATCTTCAGGTTCATGACGGACTGCATCCCTGCGCTTCTCGGGTCCCCCAGGATGGAGCGGCAGCCCAGCGCCCGGGGCCCGAACTCCATCCTCCCCTGGAACCAGCCCACTACCTTTTCCTCCAGGAGGGCCCGGACAACCCGCTCCAGGAGGTCCTCTTCCTTTTCGTAGCGCTCCCATGCGGCGCCCCGGCTCTGGAGAAAGGCCTGGATCTCCTCGTTGGAGAAGGACGGGCCCAGGAGGGAGCCTTGCTGGGAATCCTCGGGGCACGGTTCCCTTTTCCCCTCCATGAGCTGGTGCCAGGTGAAGAGGGCCGCCCCGAGAGCGCCCCCCGCGTCCCCTGCGGCTGGCTGGATCCAGATCCTTTCGAAGGGACCTTCCCGGAGAAGTCTCCCGTTGGCCACGCAGTTGAGGGCCACTCCTCCCGCGAGGCAGAGATTTCGCTCTCCCGTCACTTTCCTCACGTGCCGGGCCATGCGGAGAACGATCTCTTCGGTCACCTTCTGGATGCTGGCGGCCACGTCCATGTAGAAAGGG
>JALUZX010000477.1 GCA_027011425.1 Planctomycetota bacterium | reverse complement strand
GTCCTGGCCCTGGCGCTCTTCGATTTCGCTCTGGTGATCCACGCCCGAGGCGGAACGAGAGGGGTGCATTACGGCCCGACCATCGCCAACCAGGTGGAGGTGGTGAAAAAGATCGCCACCTACAGTCCGGATTCCAACGTGGACTGCCGGGTGGACCACTGGATGATCTTTCCCAAGACCTTCGTGACCCTCAACAACCTGGTGGGCGGGCCGGGGGACCCCAAGGGACGCACAGCGGACCTGGTCATCGAGTATGCCCGAAAGGATCCCGCATCAGGGAGGATCAGGGTGGTGGAGAAGAAGTGAGGGCCCGGGCTTTCCTCTGGAAGAGGTAGAGGAGAAGGGCCCATGCGGCGGCCAGGGGAAGGAGGCTCAGGAGCCCCGGGAGGCCGAAGAGGATGCCCAGGTTGGAGGCGCCGCCTTTGACGGAGGGATTCCTGGGATTGTAGATGTCCGGGGGAAATTTGCGGTCGAATTTTTCCCTGAGGGCCCGGTCGGGGATGAGGAGCTTGCGCCCCCAGGGCCAGTAGAAGACGAGGGGCGCGTCGTCGGGGCGGCGGTCGTCCACGGACTGCACCTGGTCGGCCAGGTCCCCCGAAAAGAAGGCCGGGACCAGGTAGTCGATCCAGGGCCGCGGCCTTCCGGCGGCGGGATCGCCCGAGGGGACCAGGGGATTGACGGATGCGGCCATGAGCATCATGGCCGCCGAGAGGACGGCCAGGCCCTTGACGATGCCCAGGGCGCGATCCACGACCAGGGCGATGGGCCAGGCAAGAAAGAGGATGGCCGGGGCGAAATACCTGACACCGCAGGTCCACCCGCCGTGCCAGCCGTTGAAGACCCAGAGAAAGGCGAAGTGGTAGGCGGCGACGAAGAGGGACACGAGAACGGGGGCCTTGAGGCCATTGCGCCAGGCCGGAAAGAAACCGAGGAGTCCGGCCAGGAGCACCGGCGAGGAGAAGAAGAGGCCCCGGTAGGGACCGAAGGTCGTCTCCCAGAGGACGTGGAGGGTGGGGGGCACGAAGATGCCGCCCGCGGCGCCCTTGGTGGCGAACATCTCGGGAGGCCTGCTGTAGGGGGTCCGCCAGGGCGCGCCCAGGAGGATCCAGTGGTAGGCGGCCAGCGCCAGGAGCGGGGGAAGGGCCCCGGCGAGCATGGCCTTCCACCGGGTCTTCCCGCCCCGGGAGAGGGCGAGGAGGCCTATGGCCGCGGCGGCGGGCAGGGCCAGGTATTCGACGAGAACGGAAAGACCGAGGAGGGCGCCGATCCAGGCGCCTTTTCTTTCGGTGCCGGGGATCTCGCCCAGGGCGAAGACGAAGGCGACCCAGAGGAAGGCCGCGGCGGTGGCGTGGCCGAGATACAGGGTGGAGAGCGGCAGGAGAAGAGTGCCTGTGAAGGCGGCGGCGGTCGCCCAGAGGGCGGGGGACGCCCGGTTTCCGGCGAGCCGGAAGGCAAGGCGGAAGAACCAGGCGGCCGCCCATGCCAGGGGAAGAATGGTGGTGAAGAGGTTGACCGCCCAGGCGCCCCAGGTGAGGGCTTGTTTGGTGGCGGCGATCCCGCCGGCGCTTCCCCAGTAGAGGAGGGCCCAGAGGGGGGCGCCGAGGAGGGAGAGGCCCGGCGCCTTGTAGGGGATCCAGCGGCCGTTCCATTGGACCATGTCGCCTGAGTTCTCGTGGTAGGCGGAGCAGTCCAGGGTCCCTCTTTCCGCGAGGGCGCGGGTGAGGTCGAAGCGGGCGTTGACGGCCCAGGACCCGCCCTGGACGAACCACGCGCCGGTAAGGAAGACCAGGGCGAAGACGATCCGGGTGAGGGCCTTGGGGGGAAGGGGGGCGGTCATGGTCCGCGGCCCTCCTGGAGATCGAAGACGTAGATCGTATACCCGAGAAGCGCCTTGGGCCGCCGGTTCCGGAAGGGAGCGAAGGCGTCCCGCTTTGGCGGCCAGAAGGCCGTGCCGTTCATGAAATACATCCTGCCCCAGAGAAAATTGGCGCTCACCGCCAGGTAGCGGCTTCGAAAATAGGGGAACTGGATCTTGGGGCGGCCCTGGGCGTCCTTGTCGGCCAGGACCCGGACGGGGTCGTTGTAGGCGATGCCGTAGACCTGGGGCGGCACCCGGCCCCAGTAGGCCAGGTCGAGGGAGGGGATCCCTTCCTTTTTCATGTATTCCTTCAGGGCGACCAGGTCCTGGCCCCAGTCGAGGTTGGAGTCGAGGAGGTACTTGTGCCCGTTGGAGGGGCCTCCCGAGAGGAGGTTGAAGAAGGGGATGTAGTGGGGGTGGAC
>JALUZX010000476.1 GCA_027011425.1 Planctomycetota bacterium | reverse complement strand
CAGGGATCCTTCCCTGTCCGACGTTCGCATGGGTCGCCTCCGGCGACCCATGCTCCGGCGGACTCTTCACGGCTTTTAGGAATATAAAAGCGACGGAAGATCCAGCGACCCTCGTGGGTCAGGGACCGGGAACGACGCGGATGTTCAATCCCTGGAAGGCGCGGCCGATGGTGACGGCCCGGCCGCCTTCCCGGGCCAGGGCCTGCACGTAAGGGCCGGCCTGGTCCGCCGGCAGGGCCAGGAGGAGCCCGCCCGAGGTCTGGGGATCGTAAAGGAGATCCACCCGCTCCGGCGGCACCGAGGGATCCACATCCACCATGCAGGAACGAAATTCCTTGTTGGCGTAACATCCCCCCGGGACGAGGCCCATCCGGGCCGCCTCCTCGGCAAAGGGCAGGATCTCCGGCGCCGAGGCCCGGATCTCCACCCCCACGCTTGTCCCCGCGATCATCTCCGCCAGGTGCCCGAGCAGTCCGAAACCGGTCACGTCCGTGCAGGCGTGGACATCGAAAGCCTTGGCCGCATCGGCCGCCTCCCGGTTGAGAGTGACCATGGACCTCGTCATGGCCTCCACGGCCTCCGGCGGGGCCAGGCCCGCCTTCACCGCCGTCCCGAGCATTCCCGTCCCCAGGGGCTTGGTGAGTACCAGCGCGTCCCCGGGCCGGACCCCCTGCTTGGTAAAAAACTTCCTGGGGTGCACGAAACCCGTTACGGCCAACCCGTATTTAAGCTCGTCATCCTCCACGCTGTGCCCCCCCATGAGAAGGACGCCGGCCTCTTTCAGGACTTCCAGCCCGCCCCGCAGGATCTCCCGGAGCACCCGGATCTCCATTTTCTTTACGGGGAATCCCACCAGGTTCAACGCCGTTCTGGGGACGCCTCCCATGGCGTAGACGTCGGAAAGGGCGTTGACCGCGGCGATCCTCCCGAAATCGAAGGGGTCGTCCACGATGGGAGTGAAGAAATCCACCGTCTGAATCAGGGCCAGCTCCGGGGAGACCCGGTACACACCGGCATCGTCGATCTGCTCGAGGCCCACGAGCAGATCCGGATCACCTCCGAATTCGAGGCCCTCCAACGCCTGCTCCAGCGACCCTGGAGCCAACTTGGAAGCTCAGCCCGAGCCTCGAACCGTCTCGGTCAACCGCTTTGCCGGTTCATCCATGTTCCATCTCTCAAGGAGTCACCACGCTTCTAGCCTTCATCAGGACCTGGGCGATCTCGAAGGCGTTGCTCGCCAGGCCCACCCGGAGACCCTTCTCGAGCCCCAAGTGTCCCAGGCAAGTCGCACAAGAGAGCACTTTCACTCCCTTCTTTTCAAGCCCCGCGATCTCCTCCAGGACCCGGGATCCCTCCACTGCCAGCCGCACCCCTTCGTTGACGAAGACCAGGTGCGTGGGAAGAGGCTCCACGTCCTTCAAGGTTCCGAGGAAGCCTTTGATCAGGATCTTTCCCAGTTCCTCGTCGCCCCGTCCCATGACCGGGCCGTTCACGTAGACCACCACGCCTTCCCCTTCCCGGCCCTCCTCCACCGGCCCGGGCGCCTCCCCGGGAGCCGCCGCCTTCTTTTCCGGGATCCCGCAACCAAATCCCTTGGCCAGGACGATTTCCCAGAGCCCCTCCCCGGGCTCCTCCACCTGGACCGTGCATCCCTGGCTCACGGCGAAGCGCTTCACGTTGTCCCGGGAAGCGGCCGAATCCACCACCACCGTGACCACCCCTTCCTCCCCGACATCCATCAGGGCCTTTCGGGTGAGAAGCACGGGCTGGGGGCAGGCAAGACCCCGGGCGTCCACTCTTTTCTCTTCCATCTATCCCTTTTCCTCCTTTTTCCGCTCCCTTTTTTCTCCCTCCCCGGCTCGAGGTGGAACCCTGAAGACAAGATACTCCTCCGGCGGTTTGGCGAGATAGACCGGCCTTGCCAGGATCTCCCCCTTTCTTCCCTGCTTTGCCAGGAGGGCCTCAACCTGGGCCTTCTTTTCCTTTCGGGACAGGACCAGGAAGGCCCCCTCCGGAAGCCCGCCGTCTTCCGGGAGCCTTCCCGCCGGGTCCATGGCCCAGGAGATGCAAGGGTTCAGATCCTCCAGATTGTAGAGCGGAAGCCCCGGCATGAGGGCCCGGGCTTCGGTAAAATCATGAAACCGGTTTCGCATCCTGGGAAGCACCGAAAGGGAGGGCACGAGCAGGCAGGCCGCCAGGGCCCCAGCCCCGGCCGTGGCGATTCCCATCCCCCGGGGTTCCCCTCCGTATTTCCAGGCGAACCAGGAGAAGAACAAGAACAC
>JALUZX010000475.1 GCA_027011425.1 Planctomycetota bacterium | reverse complement strand
ATTCAGGCCCGGGAGGCCCTGGAGGAAGCTCTCCTGGGCTTCGGGGGAACCTTGCTCTTCGTCTCCCACGACCGCTACTTTTTGGACCGGGTGGCCACCCAGGTGTGGTTCCTGGAGCCTCCCCGGGTTCTGGCCTTTCCCGGGGGCTGGAAGGAGGCCGACGCCCTCCGGCGCTCCGCCCAATCCGCCGGAAAGACCGGGAGGGAGGAGGAGGTCCGCAAGGGCGGAGAAAAGAAAAAGGAAAAAGAGAAACCTCCCCGGGAAAAGCCCAGGCAGGGAAAGAAGATCAATCTCTTCAAGCTGGAGCGGCTGGAGGAGAAGATCTTCGGCCTGGAGGAGGAGAAGGAGACCCTGGAAGCTTCCCTGGGAGATCCCAAGGTCTACAAAGACCCCGGCAGGTCCCGCGATGTCCGGGCCCGCTTGGAGGAGATCGACGCCGAGCTGGAGGAACTCTACCGGGAATGGGAGGAGACAGGTTCTCCCTGAAGGAACGGACCATTCGCCATGGAAGAACTGAGAAGACACCTGGAGAAGAAGGCCCGGGAAGCCCTGGAGGAGATGGGCGCGGGCGAGGTATCCCTGTCCGCCGAGGCCCCCAGGGACCTGGCCTTCGGCGACGCCGCCCTGGCCTGCTTTCCCCTGGCCAGGACCATGAAGAAGTCCCCGGCGGCCATCGCGGCGGAGCTGGCCTCCCGGCTGGGGCCGGATGAACTGGTGGAGAAGGTGGAGGCCGCCGGGCCCTACGTGAACGTCCGGTTCCGGTTCTCCGCTATGGCCCGCTCCGTGCTCCTGGGCGTCCTGGAGGGGCGGCCGCCTTACGGTCCTTTCCCGGCCCGGGGCAAGACCGTGGTGATCGACTATTCTTCTCCCAACATCGCCAAGCCCTTCAGCGTGGGACTCATCCGGACGACCGTGATCGGCGCCGCCCTCTACCGGATTTACCGCCATGCCGGTTGGAAGGCCGTGGGCGTCAACCACCTGGGCGACTGGGGGAGCCAGTTCGGAAAGGTCCTGGCCGCCCTGGAGCGCTGGGGAGACCGGGAGGAATTGCGGAGAAACCCCATCAGGCATACCCTGGAACTCTACGTTCGCTACCACCGGGAGGAGGAGAAGGACCCGGCCCTGGCCGAGAGGGCCAGGGAGATCTTCCGCAAGCTCGAGGAGGGGGATCCCGGGATCCGGGCCTTGTGGAAGGAGATCACCGATCTCAGCCTGGGGGAGTTCCAGAAGACCTACGACCGCCTGGGGATCACCTTCGACCTGGTCCAGGGGGAGTCCTTCTACGAGCCCTACCTGGAAGAAACCATCCAGAAGGTGGTGGAAGCGGGAATCACCGAGGTCTCCCAGGGCGCCCTGGTGGTGCGCCTGGGAGAAGGCGACGAGCCTCCCTGCCTCCTGAGGAAGAGCGACGGCACCACCCTCTATCTCACCCGCGACCTGGCTGCGGTCTTCCACCGGTGGGAAAAGTTTCATTTCGACCAGTGCCTCTACGTGGTGGGGGGGGAGCAGAAGCTCCATTTCCGCCAGCTCAAGGGGGTGCTCCAAAAGATGGGCCTGGAGTGGTGGGACCGGATCGAGCACGTGGCCTTCGGGCTCATCCGCTTCAAGGACGGCCGCATGTCCACCCGCCACGGCAAGGTGGTCTTCCTGGACGAGGTCCTGGACAAGGCGGTGGAGAAGGTCCGGGAGATCATCCAGGAGAAGAACCCCGACCTGGAAAACAAGGAGAGGGTGGCCGAGGCCGTGGGCGTGGGGGCGGTGGTCTTCAACGACCTCAAGAACAGCCGCATCAAGGACGTGCGCTTCGACCTGGAGGAGATGCTCAATTTCGAAGGGGAGACGGGTCCCTACGTGCAATACGCCGGGGCCCGGCTCTCGGGGATTCTCCGCAACGCCGCCGCCCGGGGCCTGGAGCCGGCGGGCCCCGAGGAAGACCCGGGGCTTTTGGCCGACGCCCGGGAGGTGATCCACGCCTTGGGGTCCTGGGGGGATTCTCTTGGGAGGGCCCTCAAGGAGGACGAGCCCAGCCAGGTGACGGGATACACGGTCCGGCTGGCCCGTTCCATCCACAGCTACTTGCACGATCACCGGGTCCTGGGCGAGGAGGAAGCCCTCTCCAGGGCCAGGTTGCTCCTGGTTGCGGCGGCAAGGACCCAGCTCGAGCGGGCCTTGGGCTTGATCGGCCTGGCCTGCCCCGAGGAAATGTGATCTCTTCCCCCGGCGGGGCCGGGGTTTGGTGGCCCAAAGGACGAGGAAACCGCGAGGTAAGCGCCATGAATCTCAAATCGTGGATTCGAGACATCCCGGATTTTCCCAAAAAAGGGATTCTCTTCCGGGACATCACGCCTCTGTTGAAAAACCCGGCAGCTCTCCAGAAATCCGTAAGTCTCTTGAGCGAAAGAGCCTCGGGATGGACGCCCGGCGTGGTGGCGGGAATTGAGTCCCGGGGGTTCCTTTTTGGAACAGGCGTTGCATTGGCGCTGGGCACCGGATTCGTCCCGGTTCGAAAGCCTGGAAAACTCCCCTACGACACACTTCGCGTGGAATACGACCTGGAATACGGAACGGACGCCCTGGAAATGCACACCGACGCCGTGAAGCCCGGAGAGAAGGTGGTCCTGGTGGACGATCTCCTCGCCACGGGCGGGACCATGGAGGCGGCCTGCAAGCTGGTGGAAAAGCTGGGCGCCGTCGTTGCGGGTTGTCTTTTCGTGGTGGAGTTGACCGGGCTGAAGGGCCGGGAACGTCTCGCCGGAAGGGAGGTTGAGTCCCTGGTTCAATATTGAGCATTCTGATCCGCCCCGGCGGCTCAAGAGGGCCGGAATTCTTCCGACCATCAGAGCTGGTCCCGGATGGGAAACGGGGTGGAGAGCGGTCTTCACGTTCTTTGTCGTCCAGATTCGATCTGCTCCCGAGAAAGGCACCACCGTCGAAAGGCGGTCTCGCAAAGCTAGCAGGGCCTAAGGGACCGGGCGGGAACCCCGCGCGGTCCTAAGGCGGGCGGAACGCCCGCCGTGGCAGCCAGTTGCCGCAAGGAGCGGCTGCGGAGCCGGTTTCGCGCCGGGCTTCGGGCCGCGTCACCCTGGCGGCCCGGAATCCTGAATCCTGTCCAAGTGATGGAACTTGGTTGGAAATGACGCGAAAACCCCCGTCCGAAAAAAAGGAACAAGGCACCATGAGCGACTCCGCAGTTGCCGTCCGAAAGTCCCGTTCCCGCTCCCGCTCCCCCCGCTCCGGGAAGAAAAGCGCTTCTTCTTCTTCTTCTTCCCACCGGAAGACCCGCCAAAAGGAAAAGAAGGCTTCCACGGGAACGAAAAAGAAGGCCGCCGCCGAGGCCAAGACCAAGGTTTCCCCGGTCAAGGCTTCCGGGTCGGCCAAGAAGCCGGAAAAGAAGGAACTGGACGACCAGTCTCTTTGGGTCATCTACAAGAAGACTAAGGACCTGAACCTCCGCAACGTCCTGATCGAGCGCTACCTTCCCCTGGTGCGCTACATCTCGGAGCGGGTGCTCCAGACCCTTCCCAAGAGCATCGACCTGGACGACCTGGTTTCAGCGGGGCTTTTCGGCCTCATGGACGCCATCGAGGGGTTCGACCTGAGCCGGGGGATCAAGTTCAAGACCTACTGCACCACCCGGATCCGGGGGGCCATCCTGGACGAACTTCGGGCCCAGGACTGGGTGCCCAGGCTGGTCCGGCTCAAATCCCACAAGTTGGAAAAGGCCGTCCAGGAGCTGGAGAGGACTCTCGGGAGGGAGCCCACGGCCTGGGAGCTTTCCCAGAAACTGGGAGTGGAAATCGACGAGATCAACTCCGTGATGGTCGAGGCCGCCCCCAAGACCATCTTTTCCCTTTCGGAGAAGTGGGAGGACGGCGACGACGACAGGGAGATGGAAAAGGTCGATATCATCGAGGACAAGAAGACTCCCGACCCTCTCCACCTGCTCCACCAGAAGGACGTGCTCGAGCTGATCACCCGCCATCTCATCCGCAAGGAGCGCTTGATCCTCGTTATGTATTATTACGAGGGGCTGACCATGCGGGAGATCGGGGACATCCTGGAACTGACCGAGTCCCGGGTGTGCCAGATTCATTCCAACATCATGCAGCGGCTCAAGGTGCACCTGGAGAAGCTCCAGCAGAGGCTGGTCTCTTGACCCCGGCAGGGGAGGGCCCCGCGGGCGGCGCCGCGGGGCGTGGGGGGGATCGGCCCGGACCTTCATGAATAATCCGGGCCGGCCTTTCTCAAGCTGTTCCCCGGGACCGGCCGAAAATTCAAGGGGTTCCCGGCGGGAACCCGGATGAAACCGAACTTTCTTCCTCACGGGTGCGCGATGGCGGGAAGCGAACTTTCCGCGGCGGCCGGTCTGCGTTGCGGGTCGGAGCTGGTCGTCGTAGATATATGCAGTTACAAGGTTCTGGACGAACCTGGGAAGGTTCTCGCCTCTTTCGCCCTTGGGTCATGCGTTGCGGTGTGCTTGTATGATCCGGAGGTCAAGGTGGCGGGGATGATTCATTACATGCTTCCGGAGTCCAAGATCGATCCCGGGAAGGCCGAGTCAAACCCGGCCATGTTCGGGGACACCGGCCTTCCCTGTCTCTTCCAGGACTTCTACGCCAAGGGGGGGAAGAAGAGGCGGCTCAAGTGCTACCTCGTGGGAGGAGCCTCCACAATCGATTGCGACGGGTCTTTCAACGTGGGGAGGAAAAACGTCCTTCTTGCGAGAAAGCTGTTCTGGAAGAGCGGGATCAACGTCGAGAAGGAAGACACGGGAGGACGTATTAGCCGGTCGGTCTTTCTTTCGGTGGATGACGGGCGAGTGGTCGTGAAGAGCCCGGGGGGCGGGGAGCAAGTTCTTTGAACATGAGAGAGAAAATCCAGGAAGTCCTGGACCAGCTTCCTCCGATTCCGGGGGTAGCCGTGCGGATCATGGAGATCGTCGCGGATCCCGAGTTCTCCACGGACGAACTGGTCGCCACGGCCAGCACGGATCCGGTTCTCACGGCCAAGGTTCTGAGGCTTTGCAACTCCAGCCTCTACGGGCTCTCCCGGGAGATCCGGACACCCGGAGAGGCGGTGGCCTACCTGGGAACCAGGACCCTGGTGAACCTGGCCATCTCCACCTGCGTGGCCGCCTACTACCACGGGAAGAGCGAGGGGTACTTTCTCGAGGAAGGGGAACTCTGGAAGCATTCCGTTGCCTGTGGAATGGCCTGCCAGAAACTGGCGGCCCGGGCCAGGAGTTCCATGAGGAACGTGGCTTTCACTGCGGGAGTTCTTCACAACATCGGGAAAGTCGCGATGGCGGAATTCATTCCCGACAGCGCGGAATTAATCCGGAAGAACCTGGCGGAGGCGCCCAGGGATTTCACCCTCGTCGAACGGGAGGTCCTGGGGATGGACCACGCCGAGGCCGGTGGGATCGTTGCGGAGAACTGGAGCCTTCCGGAGATCATGACCAACGCCATCAGGAATCACCACTCCCCGCCGGACATCGAAAAGGACGGGGAATTGACCGCCCTGGTCCACGTGGCGGATTGCGTTTCCATGGACCTGGGAATCGGGACCGGAATCGACGGTCTCTCCTACAGGTTCCACAAGGGGGCGCTCGACATGCTGGGCCTCGACCAGAACGATCTCTCCCTGGTAAAGATCGAGCTGGTGGAGGAATTTTCCAAGAATCACGATCTTATTATGATGGCACGGAGTGAAACGGCAGGATAGAACGGAGAAAAGGAAATGGGATACAAGGTTTTGATCGTCGATGATTCGTCCACAATGCGGAAGATCGTCATGAGAGGTATCCGCCAAGCCGGTATCGAAATCAGCGAGGCCAGGGAGGCCGGGGACGGCGTCCAGGGGCTCGAGGCTCTGGAGAAGGGCGAGGTGGACATCATCCTCTCCGACATGAACATGCCCAACATGAACGGTCTCGAGTTCGTGGAGAAGGTGAGGGAGAAATACGGGGACAAGCCGCCCATCGTCATGATCACCACCGAGGGGAGCGAGGAGTTCGTGGCCGAGGCCATGAGCAAGGGGGCCAACGGCTACCTCAAGAAACCTTTCACCCCCGAGAAAGTTAAAGATGTAGTGGGCTCGATCCTTCCCTGAGGGAGGAGGGGAATCATGGAATCTGCGGTCATCACCAGCCGGGAAAAACTCGCGGATTACCTGGCGCAAAGCGTGCGGGAAGTGATGGAGTCCATGGTCTTCATCGAGATGACCCCGGAAGATGTTTACCCCCCGGAGGGCGGGACCGTCCAAGGGGAGGTGATTGTCACCTTGGGGTTCACCGGGAGCAACGGGGGGCTGATCCTCGCTTCCACCGGCCGGAACCTGGCCCGGAAGGTCGCCGCCAACATGCTGGGTATCGAGGTCGAAGAGCTGGAGGACCCGGCGGAGATGGCCGATGCCATGGGGGAAGTGGTCAACATGGTGGCGGGAAACGTCAAGAACCAATTGGTGGAAGACGGGTGGTCCCTGGAGCTTTCTGTCCCGGTGGTGAACTCCGGAGAGGCCCTGGAGGTCAAGTTGTGCGCCAACCTCGCCTGGGGAGTGGGCAGGACCTTCGTGAACGAAGAAGGGGAGCGTTTCCGCTGGGAACTTCGTTTCCGTGGGAATGGAGCGGGATAGTCGATTCGTCCCTGCGGGCGGAAGGATGAACATCGGGCGCGCATGAAGGGGTTCGACCTCAAAAAGATCGGCGGGGGAGGAGAACTCAGGAAGCTTCTCGATGCTTCCCTGGGGACCATGGAGGAAAACTTCGTGGCCTTGGTGGAGCGTCCCGTTTCCATGAAGGTCCTCGAGGTGGGATTTCTGCCCCGCGAAGACTTTCTCCGGGCCGTGGACGAAACCCTTCCAGCCATGGTGGGACAGGTCTCCAAGGATTACGATGGAATAATCTCCCTCCTGTTCAACCTGGCCGACGCGGCCACCCTTTCCTGTCTCCTGCGCATGGTCGCCCCCGAGGTGGTGGAGGAGAGAAGGGAGGGCCTCCAATACGGCGAAGAGGACCGGGAAGCCTTCGGGGAGGTGGGAAACATCCTCTTTTCCGCGGTGGACGAGGTCTTCCGCAAGAATCTCCCCAAGGCGGTGGCCTTCCGCCTGGTGAACGCCGTGGAACTGGAACCGGGAGGGGACGGGGAAGGGATCCTCCCGGAGGGGGAGCTTTTCCTTGTCCGCCTGGCAATCAAGGTAGGGGATTTCGAGGAAGGGGAAGCCTACCTTGTTCTCTCACAGCTGTTGGCCGAGGCCCTCAACGGGGGACCCCTGGACGGGAAGGGGGGGGATGGGCAAGAGAAGGCGGAGGAGGATGATGCCCTTCCCGAGGAGATGGAGGGAAACCTCGTGGTCTTCGGAACCACCGAGGCCCTGGGGAAGCTGGCCAGGGAGGCGGGAGAGAAGGTGGGGCTCCAGGTGGACGTGAGACCCCCCGGGGAGGTGCCCAACCCGGCCACCCTCAAGGACTGTCTCGTGCTCCTGGAGATCCCCGACGAGGAGGAGAAATATTTCCAGTGGTGCCGGCGGTTGAAGAAGGCCGACCCGGACGTGCCCATCCTTGCGGCCCTGGGTTGGCCCACGAAGCGGAACGTCCTCCTTGCCTTCAAGGCCGGGGCGGACCAGATCCTGGGGCTTCCCTGCTCCCCGACGGACCTGCTCCGGAAAGTCTGGAAGATTCTCAAGGACCGGCAAGAAGAGACGACCCCCGAAGAAGCGCCGGCCTCCTGAGAAGAGGGGATCCCCGGGACGACCATCGGGAGGTCGCTTCGCTCCCTCCCTCGGGCGTGCTCTTCACGAGATTAGGGAGGACACTTTTTTCGTGTGAAGAGTCCGCCGGAGCCTGCGTCGCTATAGCGACGCAGGCGAACGTCGGACAAGGAAGGATCGGGAAGACCTGGAAGGATCGGGGATTTTCGGATCCCTCGTGCACGACCGTCGGGAGGTCGCTTCGCTCCCTCCCTCGGGCGTGCTCTTCACGAGATTAGGGAGGACACTTTTTTCATGTGAAGAGTCCGCCGGAGCCTGCGTCGCTATAGCGACGCAGGCGAACGTCGGACAAGGAAGGATCGGGAAGACCTGGAAGGATCGGGGATTTTCGGATCCCTCGTGCACGACCGTCGGGAGGTCGC
>JALUZX010000474.1 GCA_027011425.1 Planctomycetota bacterium | reverse complement strand
AGGCACCCTTGTCAAGGTGAACCGGCCCTTTTCGCCTGTGACCGCCGTGGGATGATTGAGAAGGGAGGCGATCCGTTGCCCAGGCGGGGGAAGACGGCGGACGATAACGGGGCGGGACGGCGCCAAATCGAGGAAATCCAGGATCCACTCCGCTTTTTTCCCCAGGAGATCCCCCAGGTTCAATGCCTCCTTGTAATTCCTGAAGGCCGTTACCCTGGCGCCTTCCACGGGTTTTCCATCCGGGCCCAGGACCAGGCCCGTCACTTCCCGGAAGGGAGGAAGGCGGAACTCTCCAGCCCGCGTCTTTTTCCCTTCCTGTATTTTAATGAGAGGAAAGAAAGTCCCTAATGTGCGGGCTCCTTCTTTTACGAGAAGGAAGATCGACGTCCCAGGCGGAAGGTTGTAAAGGGAAAACTCTCCATTCTTTCCAGTCCAGGTCGAAGCCCGGGGGGGAGGAAACCAGTAGAAAACCTCAAAACGGGAAGAGTCATGGGACTCCTCGGCATCGGCCACGTAGAAGAAGGAATCCTTCTGCAAATTGTCGATTGGGTCCAATAAGGACCAGGTACCCACCGGAGGGCCGACGCCGCCTCGATAGTCTCCCTGGCGAAACAAGGCGTCCGCTTCCGGATGAAGGCGGGCTTCCACCACCAGCCCCCCCGCCGGGCTTCCGTCCGCCCAGAGGACCCGGCCACTGATTCCCGCCAGGGCGGCCCGGCAGGCTTCATGGGAGAGGACCTTCCGGCGTTCTCCTCCTGGGGCCGCGATGAGGGGTGGTTTCCCCTGGGGCTTGGATGAAGCCGTTTTTCCGGCCCGGGGAGAAACCGACGGGGTGGGGATAGGAAGGCCGGGCTCTTCTTCCGGGAGGATCTCCGGGGCGGAAGGAGGAAAAAGGAAGAAGAGGAAGAGGGCGCCGGAGGCGAGAATCGAGGCCCCGAGAAGGGCGAATCTCCTTGCTTTTCCCATGGTTTCCTGCCAACCGGGCCGTCGCGAGTTGGTCGAAGCGGCCGCCAAGCATCATTCAATCTTCCGGCCTTTTCCAAGGGAGGTCAACCCCCTCGGTTGGATCCACGGAGCAGGGAATACCCCAGGGCGGCCAGGGCCTTCCGGCCGGCCCAGAGGACGAAGAGGGCCGAGAGAAAGGCGGGGATTCCCGCCAGGAGGCCCACAAGGAGCAAGTGGAGGCCCGCCGGCAAGTTCCGGAATTTCACGGCCAGGACGAAGCCCAGCCCCAGGGCGACCCCCAAGGCCGCGAGAAGGGCCAGAAGGGCGAGGAGCCAGGCCAGGGGGGTGAACTTGAAGGGAGTGAAAAACAGGAGGAACTCCCTCACTCCCACTTCCTGTCTCTCTTTCCTTGGGGGAGCGTCCTCCTCCAGCGGGGGATGGGCGATTGCGGCAGGGATGATCTTGGCCGGAGGGGCCAGGTATTTGGGAACGAGGGGCTCCAGGCCTTCCAGTTCCCGGTTTGGGACGGGAATTTCGCCGAACCGAAGGAGAAATCCCTCCGGAAAGGACTTGGTTTCTCCGGCGGACTTGGGTCCCGCCGCCTCTTCCGCGTAAGGATGCCCGAACCAGTGCAGCCAGGCGGGAAGCGAGGGAAGGCCCGACCAGTTCACCTGGGGATGGAGACTTTCCGCCTGGAAGATTTCCCGGTGGAAGTCGAGAACGGGTCCTGAATCCAGGGGGTTTTCCCGGAAGACGGCTCCCGCGCCGTAGAAGGCTCCGAGTTCCCGGGCGACCCGGACGAAGAGGTACACCGTCTTTTCCCGCCAGGGGGGAAGATCCTCGAGAACGCCGGCGTCCAGGGAGAGGTGGATCCGGATCATGGAAACGCTTTTTCAGGGAGGGACAAGTCGGGAGGGACGCGCTTGTCCCCGAAGGAGAGCATCCCTCCCAGGCAAGGGCGCCGGGCGTCCCAGAAGAACATGCCCCCCTCTTCCTTCATTCCGGTTTCATGCCAAAGTTCCAGGAAGGGGCCGGGCCGGCCAGGATGGAAGGGCGTCTGGCAAGCCTTCCTGCGGCCGAAGGCGGAAGGGAGGAAGGCCCGGTGGGTCTCATCCAGGATTTCCAGGAAACGGCGGGCCTTTCCCAGGGAAGGGCCTGGGTCGGGAAGGAACCATTCCAGGTCCAGGATGGGGATTTCCTTCTTCCAGGGTTTCGATTTTCCCCCATCGCCGGCTTCAAGAGGTTCACGGGTGGCGAGGTCGACGGCCAGGCCGGATTTTCTCCCGGCCATCTCCAGGGCCCACCGGCGGGCCCGGCGGATGGACCGCCATCCCGAAAAGCAGGGGGCCTGGATCGTGGAGATCCACTTTCGCGCGGAATCTCTTGCGGGAACGAAGAGGAGATCCGGGTCGTCGAAGCGGGCGGGAAAAGGGCCTTCCAAGCGGAAGAAGGTCTTCCTGCCCCGGCGGTAAAGGAAAGAGACGCCGTCCTCGCGGTCCGGCGGGGCCTCGAGAAAGAATGCCTCGGCGCCGCCGGACTCCAGGAGCAAGTCCTCCCACCGGGGCTTCTCCCGAGTCACCAACAGGAATTCGTAACCCATTTCTCTCGGCCTGAAGAATTCATGAAGCCCCGGTAAAGCCCGGCGGCGAACCCGAAGTTGCCCGCTGCCTCCGGAGTCCCTCCGGAAGAGTCTACCTTGGCGAGAGATTTTCCCCCCGCGGCCTCTGATAGAAAAGGGGTGACCCCTACCTCCCTTCAGGGACGGAAAAGGAGAGGGTCCTTTCGGCCCGGGACAATCTTTGTCCTCTTGCAAGAGTCTGGATGCCGCGCCGCGAATGTGTGGTTGGGCCGGGAAGGCGAAAGGCCCGGAGAAAATGAACAAAAAAGACCTGGAGATGCTCGTGGAGATCCGGTTGCGGGAGGCCCGAGTCTTGCTGGAGAGGGGATGTTTCCAGGGGTCCTATTATTTGCTGGGTTACGCCGTGGAGGCGGCCTTGAAGGCCTGCATCGCGGGAAAGGTCAAGGAGAACGACTTCCCGGACCGGAAGCTGGCAATGGACAGCTATACGCATGACCTTGGGAGCCTTGTCAAAGTGGCGGGCCTCGAGGTAGCATTGAATGGTATGTTGAGCGAAAACCCTGTTTTTCGTCACAAATGGAAGATCGTCATCGAGTGGAGAGTGGATTCCCGTTACGTGTGCCTGACGGGAAAGAGAGCCGCTCATGATTTGTATGAAGCCGTCACAGACCCGGTTTCAGGGGTATTGCCATGGGTAAAGAGCTTCTGGTAGACGACCATCTTACGGAGAAGATGATCGCGGCGGGAAAAAGGTTCCTCGAGGAACTGGACCGGTCGGAATTCCATGCCTGCGCGGCGTTCTGGTTCTTCCAGGAGGAACAAAGGCGATGGCAATTCGTGGTGGCTTCCCCCTTGGTCTGGGAAGAAGGCCCCTTGAAAGCCTTTGAAATGATCGACCAAGTCCTCCAGTCCCTGGGGCCCGAGGAAGAAACGATTCCCTTTGAGAATATCAGCGCCCGGGACCCCTCGGACCGGATCGTCCGCCTCGTCTGCTCCCTGGTAAGGTCCGCCGGTGGGAAGACCGGGTTCCGCGCCGACAAGTGCGGCGTTGGGGGGACGGTCCTGGACGATGTCTATGTCTACCGGGGGGAGTGCGAAAATCCGGGTTGAACTTGCTCCCTCCTAAGGGGAATTTCTTCCTCCCTGGCCCTACATGGGCCCACGGATTCCGCGGAGGGTGGCGGTTTTTTTTGGTGACTAACCCCCGTCAAAGGGGTTTGAGGCCCCGGGAGCGGGCCCATTTCCGGAAGGCCTGGGCGCGCTGGCGGTAATTGAGGTAGGCGTCGAAGGAGGAGAAGGCCGGCGAGAAGAGCAGGGTCCCCTCCGGGAAGGCGGCGGCCAGGGCCTTCTCCAGGGCCTCCTCCAGGGTCCTGGATAGGGTGGCGCGACAGAGGGGCATCTTTTTTCCCAGGGCGGCGGCCAGGTCGGGGGCGGCCCTGCCGAAGAGGTGGACCGTGGCGGTCTTCCCGGCGGCGGCCCCCGCCAGCGCGTCCAGGGGGGCGCCCTTGCTCTTTCCCCCGCAGACCAGGTGGATCGGGCCGGGCGCCGGGTCCATCTCCTCCAATGCCTCCAGGGCGGATACCGTCGTTTCCGGCGCTGTGGAAACGCCGTTGTCGATGACCAGGACCTTCCCGATCCTGCCGAGGGGCTGGAGGCGGTGCTCCAGGCCCGGGAATTTCCTGAGGGCCCGGGCGGCGCTTCCGGCCGGCGCCCCTCCCAGGATCCCGGCCCCCGCGGCGGCCAGGGCGTTCATGGCCTGGAACCTGCCGAGGAGGGGGATCTCCCGGGCGGGAAGGATGGATTCCTCCCTGCCGGAAAGGGCGCTCACAAGGATTTCCTCCCGCATCCCCAGGTGCCCGGGTTCCGGAAGATCCCGGCCGTAGGTGACCTTCCGGGTCCCGGGCGGGGCCTCCCAGGAACCCGAGACGGGGTCTTCGCGGGAGACGACCAGGGCTCCCCCGGGGGCCAGGAAGGAGAGCATGCGCCTTTTCGATTCCCTGTATGCGGCGGGGGTTCCGTAGCGGTCCAGGTGGTCCACCCCCACGTAGGTGAAGAGCAGGGTCCGGAACCAGGGGCCCGGCGGGAGGAGGTCGGCCTGGAAACTGCTCACCTCCAGGACGACCCGGTCGGCGGGACGAATCTCTTCGAGCCCGGGCAGGAGCGAGGTTCCCAGGTTGCCTCCCAGAAAGGTCCGGAACCGGGCGGCCTCGAAGACGGCGGCCGTCATGGCCGTGGTGGTGGACTTGCCGTTGGTCCCGGAGATCGTCGTCACCGGGGCGGGGCACCTCTCCAGGAAGAGGCCGAGTTCGGAGGTCTCCGGGATTCCTCTACGCCGGATCTCCCGGCGGATGGGCGCCGAGGGGGGGACGGCGGGATTCACCACGACCAGGTCGATCCTCTCCAGGACGGAAGGCGGGTGGCCTCCCAGAACGGTCTCGAACTCCAGGTCCGAGGAGGCTTCCAGGGTGGGGGCGAGCTGTTCCGCCGTCCTCTGGTCGGTGACCCGGACCTTCGCGCCCCGGCGGACCAGGAAACGCAGGGCGCCGGCCCCGCCGCCGAATCTTCCCAGGCCCAGAAGCAGAACCTGCGCGCCGGAAAGTCCGCCCTTCACCTCTAGTCCACCCGCTTTCTCGAGAACTCCAGGGCCCGGTCCGTCATGGCCTTGATCTCTTCCCTTCCCGGTTCGGGGACTTCCCTCTTACGGGCCGAGGGAAGGGTCAAGTCCAGGACCCGGTCCCGGGAGGAGAAGAGGACCAGGCCCATGTCCAGAGGAAAATCCAGGGGGAAGATCCAGCCCGGAGGGCCGGGGCGGACGTCCAGGAGGAAGGTCCGGGCCTCCCGGCCCGGGGCGGTGAGGAGAAGTTCCCTGGTCCCCGGGTAGACCCCCTCCACTTGGGCCGGGGTGGCGCCGATCTTCCGCCCGTCCAGGAAGACTTCCGCCTTGGGGGGATTGCTCTCGATCGTCCAGGTAGGGCCCTTGCAGGAGGGAGAGAGGCAAAGGAGAAGCCCCAGGAGGACGGGCACGGCCCGGAAGCCGGAGAAGGAAAGAAAAGAAAATGGCGGAGAGGCCGGGATTCGAACCCGGGGAGGAGCAGGATAGCCCCTCAGCAGATTAGCAATCTGCCGCCTTCGGCCGCTCGGCCACCTCTCCGCGCTGGGGTTTTCGCGAGGGGGGCATTCTAGCCTTCCCCCCCGGCGGGGCAAACCATCCCCTCCCTCGAGAGGTCTGGCGGAGGGAGAGGGATTCGAACCCCCGGACCCTTTCGGGTCAGCGGTTTTCAAGACCGCCGCCTTCGGCCGCTCGGCCATCCCTCCGCTCGTGAGCATGTCAAAATCCCTTGGTGGCCGCCTCGACCACTTGCTCGCTCGCCAGGACTGGGACCTGGAACTGGATGGAGAGGGCCAGGGCGTCGGAGGCCCGGGAGTCCACTTCCACCACGGCCCCGTCCAGGCGGCGGAGCACGAGTCGGGCGTAGAAGGTGTTGTTCTTGAGTTCGTTCACAACTACGTGCAGGAGTTCCGCCCCAAGAGCCCGGATCGTCCCCCCCAGGAGGTCGTGGGTCATGGGCCGGGGGGTGGGGATGCCCTTGAGCTTCCGGTCGATCTCCACGGCCTCGAAAATCCCGATCACGATGGGAAAGGTGCGATTGCCGTTCTTTTCCTTGAGGAAGACGAGCTGCCCGTCCCTCCCCTCGAAGATCAGGATCCTGCTGATTTCCATCTCGATCATGGCCGGCTCCGTGGGATGCATTCTTGGCGGGGGGATCCAAAGGGTCAAGGCGACCGGGTTGCTCCTTCTTTCGCCGGAGGTTTATTCTCGCCCCTGACTGTTTCCTTTCCCGTCCACCCAAGGAGGGTTTCATGGAGCGCGTCCAGGTGATTCCCGGCCTTCCTCCCAGGCCCAGGGAGGGGCACAAGGGAACTTTCGGGACCGTTCTCGTGGCGGCCGGGAGCCCGGGAATGGCGGGGGCCGCGGGCCTTTGCGCCCGGGCCGTCCTTCGCTCGGGCGCGGGGCTCTGCAAGGTGGCCTGCCCGGAGCTTGCCCAGCCCCTGGTGGCGGTGATCGCTCCGGGCGCCACTTCCCTTCCCTTGGAGACGGAAACGGGTTTCTTCCAGGAGGCCCATGTCCAGAGGGTGCTCCAGGAGGCGGCTTCCGCCGGGACCCTGGCCGTGGGGCCGGGCATCGGAAGGGGGCCGGGCCAGGAGAGATTCATGGCCCGGGTGATCCGGGAGACCACTGTACCCACCGTGGTGGACGCCGACGGCCTCAACGCCCTGGCAGGGGCGGCCTTGGAGCCTTTGAAGAGGCCCGAAGGCGCGGGCCCCCTGGTGCTCACTCCCCACCCGGGGGAGGCGGCCCGCCTCCTCTCTTGCACCTCCAGGGAGGTGCAGAAGGACCGGGAAGGGACGGCCCTGAAGCTGGCCCAGTGGTGCCAGGGGGTGTGCCTGCTCAAGGGCGCGGGAACGATCGTCACCGACGGGACCCGGGTCTATGTGAACGAGACGGGAAACCCGGGCATGGCCACGGGCGGTTCGGGAGACGTGCTCACGGGCGTCGTCGCCGCCCTTCTGGCCCAGGGGATGAAACCCTTCGATGCGGCCGTTCTGGGGGCCTGGCTCCACGGCCGGGCGGGAGACCTGGGGGCGGCCCGCCTGGGGCCCTGGAGCCTCACGGCGGAAGATCTCCTGGAGGACTTGCCCCGGGCCTTCCTGGAGAGAGCCGGGGTCTCCGGCGAAAAGACCTGACATGGCCAGGGCTGAGCTTCTTCTCCTTCCGCTTCTCTTCTTTTCCGGGGGAGGTCCTACCTGGAAGGCCCGTCCCCTGGCATGGGCGGAAGCCCACCTGGCCGCGCCGGACCTGAAGGCCCGCCAGGCGGCCCGGCGTTACCTGGCTTTCCGCGCCGGGGAGGCCCGGTCCTTTCTGGCCCGGGCCCTGGAGGACCCCAACTGGCGGGTCCGGGAGGGAGCCCTTCAAGCGCTGGCCTGGGCGGGGAGTCCCCTGCCCGCGGGGATGGCCGAAGTTCTCTCCAAGGATCCTTCCTGGCCCGTTCGGAGGACCCTGGCCTACTACCTGGGGCGGCGGGCCGAAGGGGCCGGAATCCTGCGGCGCCTGGCGGGAGATCCCTTCCGGGACGTGCGGGCCCAGGCCCTCCTGGGCCTTGGCTTGGTGGGAGTTCTGGAGCCGGAGCGCCTCCTGGGCTTTCTTCAGGCCCGCGGCGAAGCGGAGCGGCAGGCCGCTCTCAGGACCCTGGTTTTCGCCCCCCGGCAAATCAGCCTCCCCAGGGCGCCCGGCGAAAAAGGGGGAACCCTCCGCCGCCGCGTCCTTCGGGCCCTGGCCCTCAGGCCCCAGCCCGGACAGGTTCCCTGGCTGGAAGGCCTTTTGGGCCCCGGCCCGGGGAAGGGGACCCTGGAGGAGAGGCTCCTGGCCTTGCAGGTGCTCAGGCCCCTCGGATCCGCCCGGCCGGAAGACAAGGTGCTGGTGCTCGACGGCCTGGCTTCTCCCGATCCCAGGGCCCGGGGCGCGGCCCTTGGGGCCGGCCTTCTTCTCGGGCCGGAGGAGGTGGGGGAGATTCTCTCCCGGGGGCTCAGGCTTCCCGGGCGGGAGG
>JALUZX010000473.1 GCA_027011425.1 Planctomycetota bacterium | reverse complement strand
CCAGGAAGACCAGGTCGGGCGGACCCTCTTCCGGGGGAACAGGAGGCCGCCAACCGTCTCCCTTGAGGATTCCCCCCGCTTCCCCGGCCTCCTCTCCCAGGAGGTTCTCCAGGTTTCGTTTCAGCACGGCCAGGACCCGGGGATCCTTTTCCACGAACCAGCACTTCCGGGCCCCCCGGGAGAGGGCTTCCAGGCCCAGGCTCCCGCTCCCGGCGAAGAGGTCCCAGACCAGGCTCCCGGGAAGCCTGGGCCGGAGGATGTTGAAGAGGGCCTCCCGCACCCGGTCCAGCATGGGCCGGGTCCCCCTTCCCGGGGGGGCTTCCACTTTCCTTCCGCGGAACTTTCCTGCGATGATTCTCATCCTGGGGACCTGGGATGTATTTTTTCTCTTCCCGGCCTGTGCGACCTGGCCGGATTGCCGAAAAATATGAAGGAACCCCCACCGGAATGAAAATATCGGGGGAGAAAAAAAGGGCCGTTTTGATCCAGGGAGGAAAAGACCGGGAATGTACCTGCCCCTTGGCGCTCCGCCTGGGGGAGAGGACTTTCTGCTTTCTGCCCTTTGGAACCTACAGGGTAGGTTCCAGGGAGGACACCGAACTCCCCCTTAAAGATTTCTCCGTGGAGGGAGTGCACTGCGAGATCCTCTCCTCGCCCCAGGGCCTCAAGATCGTGGACCGGTGCGGCCGCACCTTCCTCGACGGGGTTCCCGTGGAGGAAGTGGATCTTTCCGCCGGCATGCGGCTCCACCTGGGCAACGTTCCCCTGGATGTCCTTTTCAGGAAAGAGGCCCAACGGCCCTACCTGGTGCGGCCCGACAGGGCCCCCTCCCTGGGTCACCGCCCCAGAGAAACCGGAGAGGACCTGGGCCTGGCTCTCCGGCGCTACCAGAAGGCCCTGGGCCCCACCTTCGCCGAGGAGATCCAGGGGAGTCTCAAGGCGGCTCCCTGGTTCACACTTTCCGTTGGGGCCCACATCGTGTTGCTCTTCCTTCTCTGGAATCTTCCCGTCTTCCGGGGAGGCCCCATCCTTTCTACACCCTGGACCGCATGGGAACCCCGCCTGGAGAACCAGATCCTTCCCCCGGGGGCCCATGAAGAAGGGCCGGACCGGGTGGAATGGCTCAAGGAGAACCCCTCGCCGGACCTGCTGGACCTGGAGCCCTTCCTGGAGACGAAGGTCTCCCCCAGGCCTTTGAAGGACCCAGGAGTCTACCTGGGCTTGAGCGGAGGGAGCTTCGCGGAGAAGGTCCTTCGGGCCGGAAGAGAGCGGGGGAAGGGTTCCAGCGGAAAAAGGGGAGCGACCCTTTCCCCCCGCCTGGCGGGAACGTCCCCCTCCTTCCGCCGGAAGGTCGCCGCCCTGCGCAGGACAGGTCTGGACGCCGTCCTGGTCCTGGACGCCACGGCATCGATGGCCTTCGGCCTGCACCTGGTCCGCTCCACCCTTCTGGACATCCTCTACGCCCAGGCCGCCCTGGTTCCGGACAACCGGACAGCCCTGGTGGTCTTCCGGGATTCCCGGGAGAACCCTTCTCCCTCCCTGCCCACACCCGTTCTTCCCCTGGCCGGGGAGCCCTGGGCGGCAATGGACTACCTGGAAATCCTTTCCTCCGGGGGCGGGGGAAAGCCCCGGGAGTCCCTTCTCACCCCCTTGGAGAGGGCTTTCTCTCTCTTTCCCCCGGAAACGGAGAGACGCAAAGTCGTCCTCCTGTTCGGAGACGCGCCGGGCCACGCCGATGAAGAAGAAAGACTCAGGGAACGGGTCCGCCGCTTTCACCGGGAGGAGGGAGGAACCCTCTGCATGGTCTACACGGGCCCGCCCCCGGAAAAGAGTCCTTTCAAAGGAGAGGCCTTGGCGGAATTCCGGGCCCTCGCCCGACTTGGCGGGGGCCGTTGCGTGATTCTCGAGGACAGGCGTTCCATGGCGAGGGATGTCCTGGGCCTTCTCCTGGGGGAGGAAGACCGCCGCGACATGGACAAGGTCCTGGCGAACCTGGAGAGCCGCCCTCCCATTGCCGTCCGGATCGCCCGGGACAAACTGCGCCGCTCCCACCCGGAATGGGTCCTGGCGCATTTGGCCTCCCCCCGAATTCCACCGGGAGTGGTTCGGGAAGCCCTGAGGCGTCCGGACCGGGCCCTCCTCGCCGGGCTCCTGGCCCTTCTCGAGAAGAAAGGGCAAAACCCCTTCCCCCTTCAAGGGAGGCAGGCCGCCCTCTACATCCTGAAAAGAACCTTGCCTCCTTTTCCTCTCTCTCCAAGGGAGATCGCCGGGGGTTACCTGGAAAAGAAAACCCTCCGTGCCTTGCGAAATGCACTGAACCGCTGAGAGCCGGCCCGGAAGAAAGGCCGGGTCCAGCCCGGAATGCCGGTCATAAAGCGGGAAGAAGCCCCAGGGGCTCCATCCGTTTCACTTGAAAGGAGATTCTCTGCTTTTTCAGCATGCGGCAGATCTCCTCCATGTCTTTAGCCGCCTGGGGCACCTCCGCCTCAAGGAAGGCCAAGGAAAGGGGACCCAGGACCAGGAGTTCCGAGTCTTCCAGGGCCCGGATCCTGAACCCGTGGGGGGCCCGGTCCAGGAGGGATGCCTCCCCAAGGACCTGGCCGGGAAGCCCAAGGAGGGCATCTTCCTTCCCCTGCCTGCTCCCGGGGCGGGTGAACTTGACCAGCCCTTTCCGGACCATGATCATGGAAAGGGAGATGTCCCGGTGAGGTGGGCAGTTCTCCCCCGCCCGGAGAGGAAGGAGCCTGAGCACGCCGGTGATCTGGAGAAGGGACTCCCGGGAAACCCGGTCGAAGGGCTGGTGCTGGGCAAGGAAGTGGACAACCCCCCAGCCAGTCTGCTGGACGGCCTGCTTCAGGTCCACTTTCAAGGCCGGTGGAATCTCGAGAAAGGTAAATCCCGTGAGATAGGATTCGGCCCCCTGGGTGCCTTCTTCCAGGGTGGAGCGGACGCAACGGGCCCTGAACTGAAGGGGACGTTTCACCCCGGGAAAGGCGAAGGTGACCCGGTATTCCCTGTTCAGGGTTAACCTCTTCTCCAGTGAGACCAGGATCCCCGAGGCGGAAAGGTTCCTGGAAAGCCCCACTTCCACCTGGCCCCTCTCCATGTCCTCAACCTCGACCCGAAGGAAGAGGGCGACTCTCAGTTCTTCGCGACTCGCCATGGCGCCAACCTTTCCTTTTTCCCATCGGTCCCCCGGGCGAAGTGAGCTAAGGGGAAAAAGGGGACGGCCGTATCCATTCGAGCCGCCCGGGCCTCCACCGCCCTCCCCGGGCAGGGCAGGGGACAGGGGGGCCTTCAGTCCAGGGCGAGGCGGGCAAGTTCTTCCGGCTCGAGCATCCGCCCGGGCCCTTCGTCTCCGTCGGCGAGCCTCCCCTCGGCGGGGCCGGCCACCTCCCAGCCGATGGACTCCAGGGTGGCAAGATTCCTCTGGACGAGGGGGTGTTCCCAGAGAAGCCGATTCATGGCGGGGGCGAGGATCCTGCGCCCCCGCACGCAGAGCAAGGTGGCCGCCAGGAGGTCGTCCCCCATACCCGCCGCCATCCGGGCGAGGAGATCGGCCGTCGCCGGGGCGACCAGGGTGACCTGGGCCCACCGCCCCCAGGAAACATGTGCGCCCACGCCGTCCTGGGCCATCGAAAGGGGCTCCACGAGGACGGGCCCCCTGGTCACGCCCTGAAAAGAGAGGGGGCCTACGAAGCGGGCCGCCGCCTCGGTGAGGATCACCCGGACCTGCGCCCCCTTCCTTGTGAGGAGGGAGGCCAAGGCCGCGGACTTGTAGGCGGCGATCCCTCCGGATACGCCAAGCAGAACTCTTGTCCCGCTCACGAGCCGCCCTCCTCCTCGAGCCCCAGGAGGGCCCGCACCTCCCTTCCGGCCCGCTCCAGGTCGTCGTTGCGGACGAAATGATCGTAGACGTCCCCGCTCCGGGCCTGGGTCCATTCCCTCCGGGCGATCTCGAGCCTCTTTCGGATCTCCTCCTCGGTTTCGGTCCCCCGTTTGCGGAGCCGCTCCTCAAGGACCTCCATGGATGGGGGTTCGATGAAGATGTAGGTCCCCTCCACTCCGTCCTCCCTGAGGCGTGTGGCTCCCTGGAGTTCGATTTCCAAGAGGGCCACTTTTCCTGCCCCGATGGCATCCTCCACGGGTTTTCGGAGGGTTCCGTAGAACCGCCCGTTGTACTGGGCCCACTCGAGGAATTCCCCCCTGGAGGCCTTGGCGCGGAACTCCTCTTCCGGGAGGAACCAGTAGTCCACGCCTTCCACCTCGCCGGGGCGCTTGGGGCGGGTGGTGGCGGAAACGGAGAAGAAGACTTGGGGATCCCGGGCCAGGGCGCGGCAGATGGAGGTCTTTCCCGAACCGGACGGCCCCGAAATCACCCCCAACCTGCCCTTGGCTTCACCAGACAAGAAGATTCACTCCAGGTTCTGGACCTGCTCCTTGAGCTTTTCCGTTTCGGCCTTCATTTCCACAACCAGGTGGGAGATCCTTACGTCTCCCGCCTTCGAGCCCAGGGTATTCACCTCCCGGCCCATTTCCTGGAGAAGGAATTCGAGCCTCTTTCCCACGGCCCCTCCCCGGGAGAGAAGGCGCCGCCACTGGTCCAGGTGGCTCTCCAGGCGGGTCACTTCCTCGGTGAAATCCAGCCTCTCCACCAGGAAAGCTGTCTCCTGGAGCATCTGGTTCCCCTTTTCCCCGCCCGTGCCTTCCCGGGGAAGAAAGGCCTCCAGCCGGGCGGCGAGTTTCTTCCGGGCCTCCTTCAAGGCCCGGGGGGCCTCCTTCCTGACCTTGCCGAGGAGCCTTTCCATGCGATTCACGCGCTTTTCCATGTCCCCGGCGAGAGCCCGGCCTTCCCTCAGGCGCATCTCTTCCATCTGGAGCAGGGCCTCCTGGAGGGCCTCCAGGGCCAGGCGGCGGACCTCCTTGGGCTCGGGGCCCCGGGACTCCAGGATGACTCCCGGAAGCCCGAGAAGGTTGGCCAGGCTCCACTCGCCCGGGATTTCCAGCCTCTTCTCGAGCCTTTTCAATTCTTTGACATAGGCCTCCAGGTAGGCCTGGTCCAGGAGGCGCCCGGGCGGGGCAGTGCGCTCCAGGTTCAACCGGACCGTCAGGCTACCCCGCCCCACCCGGGAACGGATCTTTTCGTCCAGGAGCCCCTCCAGAAAGGAAACATCCCGGGGAAGGTGGACCTTGACGAGGAGAAACCGATGGTTCACCGACCGGACTTCCAGGTCCAGGCGGAACCCCTTTCCCGTCCGGGCGGCGGCGCCGAACCCGGTCATGCTCCGAACCGCCTGGGGGCCGGCCGCCAAGGATGTCTCCCGTCTTTCCTACTTGCCGCTGGACCCGGAAGAGGGGATCTGCTGGCCGCTCCCCCCGCCGGGAGAACTCTGCCCCGGGACGGAACTCTTCTTGGGAAGCCTGGTCACGGAATGGGCCAACCGCCCCACGGGGTGGATGAAGACAGCCGAAAGAATGAAGACGGCCGCGATGGCGAAGGTGAACTTGTTGATTCCCCCGGGCCGCACGCCGAAGGTCTCGGCCCCCACGCCGCCGAAGGCATCGCCCAGCCCCCCTCCTTTGCTTTCCTGGAGGAGGATCACCACGATCAGGATGAAGGCCGACACGAAGAAGGTCGCCCAGAGAAGGAATTCCAGAATCTTGAAGAAAAACACCTCTACCTCGTCTCCTACCGCTTTTTAGCGGTCGAACTCGATGATGGGCAGGAAGAGGTCCGGTTTCAGGCTGGCCCCGCCGACCAGCACGCCGTCCACGTCCTCTACTGCCATCAGGTCTTTCACGTTGTCGGGTTTCACGCTTCCCCCGTAGAGGATCCGGATCCCCTGGGAAGCGTCGATCCCGAAGAGATCCTTGAGTTTACCACGGATGAAGGCGTGTACCTCCCCTGCTTGCTCGGGAGTGGCGTTCACGCCCGTGCCGATGGCCCAGACCGGTTCGTAGGCGATGGTGACCCGGTGGGCCTGTTCCGGGGTCAGCCCGGCCAGACCGGCCTTGAGTTGCTTGTCCACCACCTGGCGGGTCCGGCCGGCCTTGCGCTCTTCCAGAGTTTCCCCAACGCAGAGGATGGGAAGGAGGTCCGCTTTCAGGGCAGCCGCCACCTTGGGCCCCATCACGTCGTTGGGCTCCTTGAAGATGTGGCGTCTCTCCGAATGCCCCACGAGCACCCGGGTAGCGCCCACGTCCCGGAGCATGGGCGCCGAGACTTCGCCGGTAAAAGCTCCTTTTTCCTCGAAATAGAGGTTCTGGGCCCCCACCCCCAGGGGGGATCCCTGGGCTACGGCCACCACGTCGGCCAGGTAAACGAAACTGGGAAAGACCGCCACTTCCCGGTCGTCCCCGTCCCCAAGGCGGCCCTTGATGGTCTTCACCAGGTCCAGGGCCGTCATCCGGTCCAAGTTCATCTTCCAGTTGCCGGCGATGTATGGCTTCCGGCCAGTAAAATCCGCCACGGTTCGACTCCTTCCCCTCTCGAGAGGGGGAACCACCTGGAAAAATGAAACTTAGGGGATCTCCGCAGGTCTGTCAAACCATCTTCACCGCCCCGTCCCGCCCGGGGGGCCCGAGAAGCATGGAAGGGGCTTGCCCCCCCTCTTTCCCTCTTTCTCCCCTCCTTCCCTGGGAAGGCCCCCTTGTTCGGGAAAGAGCTTTCTCCCTTGATTCCTCCAGGGGGGGAGGAGAAAAAAGAGCAAGGGGAAAAAGGGAGAAGGAACCGCATGACCCCACCGGGAGGATTTCATGGCGAAACGAATCGACGAAATCTGGGCCGAGGCCCCTGGGCTTCCCAAGGCGGTCTTCCTGGGAGGGCTGGCTCTCTACGCCGCAGGACATGTTCTTTCCTGGTTCGGCGACGCCTGGCTTTGGGCCCGGATCTACCGGACCGCCCTCTCTCTCGGAGGCCTCATGGCCTGGACGGGAATGGCTCTTTGCGCCGCAGCCCTCCTTGGCGGAGGTCTGGCGGCTCCCAAAGATTAGCCTCCCCGCCTAGAATCGTTCCTGTCTTTCCCCCGTGTCGTGAAAGAAGCGAAAGACAGGAACCATCCATGACGGACTGCTCCATTCCCCTCGAGAAAGGCGCCTCCAAGGCCCTTGCCTCCCCTTTTCTTTTATCCTCCCTCCTGGTCCTGGTCCCCTTCTGGCTCACCCGGCCCGCCGGGGCGCAACAGATTCTCGGGAACGGGACCCTGGACAATGCCCGGCCTTTCCCATGGAGCCATCCCCTTTACGGAAAATCCGTGGTGGACTTGGATGTGGATCCCAAGGGAGGAGTGGGAGGAACCCCCTGCCTTCGGATCCAGGGAAAGGCGCCCCGGGGCGAACGGGAGTGGTTCCAGGTGGTGAAAGACGGCTTTCCCAAGGGATCGGATGTCACCCTCTCCGCCATGATCCGGACCGAGAAGGTAACGGGCGGGGCCTGGCTGTCGATCCGCGCCAAGAAGGGAATCCGTTACCTGGCCTGGGCGGACACGCGGAGCCAGGGCCTGTTTTCGGGGGACACCCCCTGGAAGAGGGCGGTCCTCACTTTCCACGTCCCCCCCCAGGCGGATTCCCTCCAGGTGGCCTGCGTTCTCCAGGGGAGAGGCACGGCCTTCTTCGACAATCTTCTCCTGGTACCGGGATCCTCCCCGGGAACCCTCGGGAAAACCGGTGAAAAGAATTCCAAGGCCCCCGGCCCGGCGCTTCCGGCGGCCAAGGAAGGAGGGCGGGGAAAAAACGGGGTCTTCCTTGTGCGATACAGCCTGGAACTCCGGGCCCTCCACGAGGAGAAACAGGGAAAGCTCTACGCGGCCCTTCCCGCCCTTCGAGAGAACCAATACCCCTTCTACTTCAAAGTGGAATCCCTTCCCGCCGACGGGGTCCTGTCCTTCAAGGCCATGAAGAAAGGCGGCCTGAAGAGCCCTTACCTCCTGGAACTCAGGATCTACCCCATGAAACCCGGGGAGAAGGTCAAGATCGACATGGAGACCAAAGTCCTGGTCCTGGCGAAGGAAAAAAAGGACGCCCCCCTCCCCAAGACCCTTGGGAAAAAATCCAAGTTTCCCAGAGAGGCCAGACCCTTTCTCAAACCCTCCCGGCTCCTCCGGTCCTTCGCCGCCCAGGCGGCCCTTCTGG